>WQUQ01000181.1 GCA_009782025.1 Desulfobulbus sp.
TCAATCGTCCATTTCGACCGGCCAGAAAAATCTTTGCTGGTTCCCCAGCCCTGCCGCTGTGCAAGCGGTGATTGTAGTGAAACATCAGGGGCCGCGGTAGTGCAGTCGTGCAAAACCAGGAATTTCCAGAATCGTGAAATACCCCACAGCCGGGTTTGCCGCTTCCGACTACTCTGCATCGCAGGAGGTATCGCCATGACAATCCAGGCAAGCATATTGTTGAAGAGAGGCGAGTTTTTCGCCGAGTTGAGCGATGGCCGGCAACTGACGCATGACAATCTGTGCGGTCTGGCCGGCGCCATGCATCGGGCCGGCGTGCTGGCTGCGCAAACGCAGTATGAATGGCGTTCCGGCTACCGGATATTGACCGCTGGCCAGCAGGTGGCCTTGCGTGCGGAAATGCTTCGCTTGGAGAAAGAAGGGAGCGGTCAGCTGCAACCCGCCCATGCCGTCGGGCCGGCGCGCGAACGCGTTCGCCGGATTGCGCTGGCAGCTTGAACCTGAAAACCGTCGTTGGCCGCTTTGTTCGCGGCCGATTTTATGCCGGGCGGCGCAGCCACAGCGGCGCCAGACCGAGCAGGCCAAGCAGCGGCCCGGGCAGCAGCAGCCAGGCGATGTGGCTTTGCCAGGCACCGATCCAGGCCGTGCCGAGGTGGATCGAACCCATCGTGATGGCGAAGCCGATGGCGTTCTGGAAGGCCAGGGCGCTACCGACGATTTCCGGCGGGCAGGCGCGCGCCGACAAGGCCGAGAAATGCGGTGAATCGGCGATCACGGTCGCGCCCCAGAGCAGCAGCAGGGCGGCCTTGGCCCAGTCCGGCCAGGCCGCGCCCAGCGGATAGAGGGCGCAGCACAGGGCCGACAGGGCCAGCGCCGTGGCGGCGACGCGGGCGCTGCCGATGCGCTGGCTCCACCAGCCGCCGGCCACGCAACCGAGCGCGCCGATGCCGATGATGGCGAAGGCGAAGCCGGACCAGGCCGGACTGCCGGGCGCGGCCAGCCCGCTCAAGGCAACCAGCGCCGGGGTCAGCGTCCAGAAGGCGTACAACTCCCACTGGTGACCGAAATAACCGAAGGCCGAGGCGCGGAATTCGCGGACGGAAAAGGTATGAAAAACGCGGCCCAGGCGCAGCGGCGGCGCGTCGTGCCGACGCTTGAGATGCGGCCCGTCGCCGAGAAACAGGATCAGCCCGGCGGCGAGCAGCGCCAGTAGCGAGGAAACCAGCATGATGGCCGACCACGACCAGCCCGCCCCGGCCAGCCGGATGCCGTGCGGCAGCGCCGTCCCCAGAGTCAGCATGCCGACCAGTTGGGCGAGCGCGCTGCCGGCGCGTTCCGGCACCCAACTGACGACCAGTTTCATGCCCAATGGATAGACGCCGGCCAGACACAGGCCGACGACGAAGCGCAGCGGCGCGCCGACGGTCATGCCGGTAGCCAGCAGGGCGAAGGCGGCATTGGCCAAGGCGCCGGCGACGGCGCAGACGGCGAAAATGCGGCTGGCGGCGAAGCGGTCGGCCAGACCGCTGATCGAGAAAGCGAGGGTGCCGGCAATGAAGCCGAGTTGCACCGCATTGGTCAGCGCGCCGAGATCGGCGGCCTGGATGCCCCATTGGCGAATCAGATCGTCGGCGGCGCTGTTGGCCGAGAACCATAGCGAGGTGCCGAACAGTTGGGCGAGGACGATGACGGGAACCGGGTAGCGCATGGCGGCAGAGAGCGTGTCGGGCCGCCAAGCATAACCTCTATCACCCGCTGCCGCCGCTTGCGCGCCACGGCGGCCGCGTGAACACGGGCCGGTTGTCCTGGCGCGGAGTTTGTATCAAGATCAACGACCCGTTCATCCGAGGCTCGCCGTGGAACCCCTGCCCACCGACTGGCTGTCGCTGCTGCTCCTGACCTTCATCCTCGGCATGAAGCACGGCTTCGATGCCGACCACCTCGCCACCATCGACGGTCTGACCCGCTACAACGCCCGCTCCCGGCCGGCGTTGGCGCGCTGGTGCGGCAGCCTGTTCTCGCTCGGCCACGGCGCCGTGGTGCTGGTCATCGCCCTTGGCGTCTCGGCGCTGGCTGGCCGCTGGCAAGTGCCGGCCTGGTTCGGCCTGCTCGGCGCGGTGATTTCGATTGTCTTTCTGCTCGCCCTCGGTAGCCTCAATCTGGCCGCCGTGCTGCGCGCCGAGCCGGATCAGGTGGTGCAGCCGGTCGGCCTCAAGGGGCGGCTGCTCGGCAGCCTGCGCCACGTCTCGCAGCCGGCGCTGGTGGCGTTGATCGGCGCGCTGTTCGCCTTGTCCTTCGATACCCTGTCGCAAGCCGCCTTCTTCGCGCTGACGGCGACCCAGTTCGGCGGCTGGCGGCAGGCGCTGCTGCTGGCGGCGCTGTTTACCGCCGGCATGTTGCTGACCGACGGCATCAACGGCCTGTGGATTGCCCGCCTGATCGCCCGCGCCGACCAGGTGGCGCTGATCGCCTCGCGCGTCATGAGTCTGGTCGTCTCCGGCGTCAGCCTGCTGGTCGCCGCCTTCGGCGCGGCCAAACTGCTGTCGCCGGCCATCGACGCCTGGAGCGAAGGCAAGGAACTGGTTTTCGGCGGCGCGCTGGTGGCCGTCATCGCGCTCAGTTTCGTCGTGGCCGTGCGCTTGACGCGACGGCCGGACGCGGCGTGAACTTTCAAGCCCGTCGCCAGGTCGTCCCCTGCGGGCTGTCGTCGAGCGCGATGCCGGCTGCTTTCAGCTCATCGCGGATGCGGTCGGCGGCGGCGAAATCCCTGGCCTTCTTGGCCGCCGCCCGGTCGGCGATCCGTTGCTCGATGGCCGCTTCGGTCAGGCTGGCGCTGCCGCCGCCGCCCTGGAGATAGGCCGCCGGTTCGCGTGCGAGCAGGCCGATGACGCCGGCCAGCGCCTTCAGGAGGCCGGAGAGTTCGGCGCTCTTGTGGCGATTGGCCTCGCCGGCCAGTTCAAACAGCACGGCAATCGCGCCGGGCGAATCGAAATCCTCGTTGAGGGCGGCGGCGAAGCGGGCGGCGAACGGGTTTTGCCAGTCAATCGTCACGCTCGCCGGCGGCGCGTCGCGCAAGGCGAAGTAGAGGCCATCGAGGCTGCGTTTGGCGTCGTCGAGGTGGGCGTCGGAATAGTTCAGCGGGCTGCGGTAGTGGGCGCGCAGGATGAAAAAGCGCACCACTTCGGCGTCGTAGCGTTGCAGCACGTCGCGGATGGTGAAGAAGTTGCCGAGCGATTTGGCCATCTTCTCGTTATCGACGCGAACGAAACCGTTGTGCATCCAGTAATTGACGAAGGCGCCGCCGCTGGCGCCCTCGGACTGGGCGATTTCGTTTTCGTGATGGGGAAACTGCAAATCCTGGCCGCCGCCGTGGATGTCGAAATGCGGGCCGAGCAGTTGCGAACTCATCGCCGAGCACTCGATATGCCAGCCCGGCCGGCCATCGCCCCACGGCGACGGCCAGGCCGGTTCGCCCGGTTTGGCGTGCTTCCAGAGCACGAAATCGAGCGGATCCTGCTTGGCCGAATCGACCTCGACCCGCTCGCCAGCGCGCAGGTCGTCGAGCGATTTGCCGGACAGCTTGCCGTAGCCGGGGAATTTGCGCACCGCGTAATTGACATCGCCATCGACGGCCTGGTAGGCCAGCCCATTGGTTTGCAGCTTGCCGATCAGGTCGAGCATCGGCGTCACGTACTCGGTGGCGCGCGGCTCGTGATCGGGGCGCAGCGCGCCCAGCGCGTCGGCATCTTCGTGCATGCAGGCGATGAAGCGGTCGGTCAGTTGCTGGATCGTCTCGCCATTCTCGGCGGCGCGCCGGATGATCTTGTCGTCGATGTCGGTAATGTTGCGGACGTAGGTGACGTCATAACCGGAAGCCTTCAGCCAGCGATACACCAGGTCGAACACGACCATGACCCGAGCATGGCCGATGTGGCAGTAATCGTAGACCGTCATGCCGCACACGTACATGCGAACCCGCTTGGCTTCGATGGGGACGAAAAGCTCTTTTTCGCGCTTCAGGGAGTTGTGGATCTTGAGCATGCCGGGAATATCCGTGGCCTCGCCGGTCGCGTGAATCTATGGAATCACCGGCGTTTTTGATAGAATCGAAAGATTGCAAAACCGACAAATTATAACATGGTGATGACCGTCGATTCCCCGATCCTGCCTGGTACCCAGCCCCGTTTTCGGCAATTGAAGTTCCTCCGCGCGGCGGCGATCGGTCTGCTCATCGGCCTGGCCGCGCCAGTCTTTGCCGACGATCTGCCGGAGGCCCAGCGTCTGCTGAAGCAGGGGCAGTATCCGCAAGCGCTGGAAAAGGTCGATGCCTGGCTTGCCGCCAATCCCAAGGATGCCCAGGGCCGCTTCCTCAAGGGGCTGATCTACACCGAGATGAACAAGCCGACCGAGGCGATCGCCATCTTCACCCACCTTTCCGAGGATTACCCGGAACTGCCGGAGCCTTACAACAATCTGGCCGTGCTCTACGCCCAGCAGCGCCAGTATGACAAGGCGCGCATGGCGCTGGAGATGGCCATCCGCACCCATCCCGCCTATGCCATCGCTTACGAAAATCTCGGCGACGTTTACGCCAAGCTGGCCAGCCAGGCTTACGACAAGGCCCTGCAATTCGATGGCGCGAACGCCGGCACGCAAAACAAGCTGGCCCTGATCCGCGATCTCATCAGCACCACCGGCAAGGGCAACGTCAAGCCGACGGTCGCCGCCGCGTCAACCCCGGCCAGAACGGCCAAAACGACCGAAACCCGGCCGGCCATTGCTCCGACCGCCAGCGTGATCTCGACGACCCCGGGCGCGGCCGCCCCGGCGACGCCGGCCGCACCGGCCGCGCCAGTCGCTGTTCCGCCGACGCCGACGGTCAAGGTCGCCGAAGCCAGGCCCGCGCCAGAACCCGCCCCCGTCCCGGAACCCGCGCCCACCCCCAAAGCCGCCGCCGCTGATGATGATGTCGCCCGCGCCATCAATGCCTGGGCCAGCGCCTGGGAGAAGAAGGACATGAAAGCCTATCTCGGCGCTTACGCCGCCGATTTCCGCACGCCCAAAGGCATGAGCCGCAAGGATTGGGAAGCCGAACGCAGCAAGCGCATCACCGGCAAGGGCGGCAAGATCTCGGTCAGGATCGAGGATCTGCACACCACCGTCGACGGCGACAGCGCCACGGCGAAATTCCGTCAGCATTACAAGGCGGCGGGTCTGGATAATTCGACGACCAAAATCCTGATCCTGACCCGCACGGGTAACCGCTGGCTCATCAAGGAAGAAAACACGCGCTGATGGTTGCCCGCAAGTTCGCCATCTTCGGCCTGATGGGCTGTCTGGCCGGCATTCCGCTACTGCATCGGCAATTCCAGCCGCCAGCCGAGCCGCCGGCAACAGCCGCGCCGGCATCCGAGCATGCTGGCTTGCCGGTCGATCTGGCGCCAACCCTTTCCGACGCCGGCCCGGAAGCGCAATTGCTGCGCATTTTCAACGAGATCGAGGCCAATCGCCTGGGCGATGCGCTGCAACTGACCGAGAACCTGCTGCGTCAATACCCGAACTACCGCCTGGCGAATCTCATCAAGGGCGACCTGCTGCTCGCCCGCACCCGGCCGATCGAATCCTTCGGCGCGCTCAGCGACGCCCCGGCCGACAAGATCGCCGATCTGCGCGCCGAGGCCATCGTTCGCCTCAAGGCTTACCGCGAGCGGCCGGAAGACAGGTTCGTCCCGCGCTACCTGCTGCAAATGCCGCCCGACCAGCGCTTTGCCGTGGTCGTCGACACCCAGCGCTCGCGCCTCTATCTCTACGCCAACGACCGCGACCATGGCGGCCGGCCGCGCTTCGTCGCCGATTATTACGTGACCCAGGGCAAGCTCGGCGCCGACAAGCACGCCGAGGGCGACAAAAAAACGCCCATTGGCGTTTATCACGTGACCGCCAACCTGCCCCGGCAGAAACTGGCCGATCTCTATGGCAGCGGCGCTTTCCCGATCAATTACCCGAACGAGTGGGATCGCCAGCAGGGACGGAGCGGCGGCGGCATCTGGCTGCACGGCACGCCGTCCGACACCTTCGCCCGGCCGCCGCGCGCTTCCGACGGCTGCGTCGTGCTGACCAACCCCGATCTCGACGCCGTCGCCAAGAATCTCCAGGTCGGCCTGACGCCGGTCATCATCAGCCCGTCGGTCGAATGGCTGTCGCTCGACGACTGGGCCAAAGAACGCGACGAACTGAACGCCGCCATCGACGCCTGGCGCCGCGACTGGGAAAGCCGCGATACCGAGCGCTACCTGAAACACTATTCGCCGCGCTTCAAGACCGGCAGCCAGGATTTCGCCGCCTTCGCCGCGCAGAAAACCCAGGTCAATGCCAGCAAGGAATGGATCAAGGTCGGCACCGACAACCTGTCGGTATTCCGCAGTCCGGGCCAGGATGAAATGGTGGTCGTCACCTTCGACCAGGACTACCGCAGCAACAATCTGAACAACCGGATGAAGAAACGCCAATACTGGCAACGTGAAAACGGCCTATGGAAAATCATTTACGAAGGGAGCGCCTGATGTTCAAGAACCTGTCCGCCCTGGCCGCCGGCCTGTTGGCCTCGCTGACCGTGTGGGCCGCGCCGGTCGTCGAAATGACCACCAACCTCGGCAAGATCACCCTGGAACTCTATCCCGACAAAGCGCCGAAAACGGTCGAGATGTTCCTCTACAACGCCAGACACGGCTTCTATGAAGGCACCATCTTTCATCGCGTCATCGACGGCTTCATGATCCAGGGCGGCGGCTTCAACAAATCCATGGAAGAAAAGAAAACGCTGACGCCGGCGCTCCAGAACGAGGCGGCCAATGGCCTGAAGAATGACCGCGGCACGATCGCCATGGCCCGCACCCAGGATCCGCACTCGGCCCGCGTGCAGTTCTTCATCAACTTGAAGGACAACGATTTCCTCAATCACCGTACCAGCGTCGATCCGCGCGGCTGGGGCTATGCCGTGTTCGGCAAGGTCACCGGCGGCATGGACGTGGTCGACAAGATCGCCAAGACGCCGACCGGCAACGCCGGCTATTACCAGGACGTGCCGACGACTCCGGTAGTCATCGAGAATGTCAAGATCATCTCCGACAAATAAGGATTCCCCGTGATCAAACTCACCACCAACCACGGCGTCATCAGCCTCGAACTCGACGCCGAAAAAGCGCCGAAAACCGTCGCCAACTTCATTTCCTACGTCGAAGCCGGCCACTACGACGGCACCATCTTTCACCGCGTCATCAAGGATTTCATGATCCAGGGCGGCGGCATGAAGCCGGGCATGGCGCAGAAAGACACGCAGGAGCCGATCGAAAACGAGGCCGCCAACGGCCTGAAAAACAAGCGCGGCAGCATCGCCATGGCGCGTACCAACGACCCGCATTCGGCCACCGCCCAGTTCTTCATCAACGTCGTCGACAACGATTTTCTCGATTTCAAGGCCCCGTCCGGCCAGGGCTGGGGCTATTGCGTGTTCGGCGAAGTGGTCGACGGCATGGACGTGGTGGACAAGATTCGCGCCGTCAAGACCGGCAACAAGGGCTTTCATCAGGACGTGCCGGCCGAGGACGTCATCATCGAAAAAGCGGAAATCGTTTGATCCTGTTCATTTCCGATCTGCACCTGTCGCCCCGGTCGCCCGGGGCGACTGCTTTGTTCCTCGCCTTTCTCGCCGGCCGCGCCCGAGAGGCCAGCGCGCTCTACATACTCGGCGATCTGTTTGAAGCCTGGATCGGCGATGACGACAGCGGCGATCCCTGTCACGCCGCCATCATCGCCGCCCTGCGCGCCGCCGCCGACAGCGGTCTGGCCATCAACCTGCTGCACGGCAACCGCGATTTCCTGCTTGGCCCGGATTTCGCCGCCGCCGCCGGCGTCCGCCTGCTCGCCGATCCTTTCGTGCTGTCAACCGCCGAATGGCAGTTCGTGCTCTCGCACGGCGATTCGCTGTGCCTCGACGATGCCGCTTACATGGCCTTCCGCGCCCAGGCGCGCCATCCCGCCTGGCAGGCCGCCCTGCTCGCCAAACCGCTGGCCGAGCGGCGCGCTCTCGCCGCACAACTGCGCGCTGCCAGCCAGAGCAATCAGGACGGCGTCTACACCGATCTGCAACCGGCGGCCATCGACGATTTTCTGCGCGCCCACGGCTACGCCACCTTCATTCACGGCCACACGCACCAGCCGGCAAAACACGACCATATCGTCGACGGCATCCATGTCGAGCGCTGGGTGCTCGCCGACTGGCATGAAGAACGCGGCGAATGCCTGGTCTGGGATGGCGTGGCGTTGAAGCGCGAAGCCATCCGGCCGTAACGTCGTGCCGCAAACCGACAAAGCGCTTTCCCTCTTGCGCGAGGTTTTCGGCTACCCCGCCTTTCGCGGCGCCCAGGCCGAGATCATCAATCACGTTGCCGGCGGCGGCGACGCCCTGGTGCTGATGCCGACCGGCGGCGGCAAAAGCCTGTGCTACCAGATTCCGGCGCTGTTGCGCCCCGGCTGCGCCGTCGTCGTCTCGCCGCTGATCGCCTTGATGCAGGATCAGGTCGATGCCCTGACCCAGCTCGGCGTCAAGGCCGCCTGCCTCAATTCGACCCTCGACTGGCGCGACGCCCAGGCGGTCGAGCAGGCCATGTTTTCCGCCGCGCTCGACCTCGTCTACATCGCCCCCGAGCGCCTCTTGCTCGATCGCAGTCTGGCCCTGCTTGATGCGCTGTACGCAGCCGGCAAGCTCGCCCTGTTCGCCATCGACGAGGCGCACTGCGTCTCGCAATGGGGCCACGACTTCCGCCCGGAATATCTGCAACTCTCGACCCTGCACGAGCGCTACCCGCAAACGCCGCGCATCGCGCTCACCGCCACCGCCGATCAGGCGACGCGCAACGAAATGCTCGCCCGCCTGGGCCTTGGCGCGGCGCGCGTCTTTCTCTCCAGCTTCGACCGGCCGAACATCCGCTACACCGTGGTCGAAAAGGACAACGCCCGCCAGCAGTTGCTCGGCTTTCTCGGCGGCAGGAAAGGCCAGGCCGGCATCGTCTACTGCCTGTCGCGCAAGAAGGTCGAGGACACCGCCGCCTGGCTCTGCCAACAGGGCTACCCGGCGCTGCCCTACCACGCCGGCCTGCCGGCCGAGGAGCGCGCCGCCAACCAGCGCCGCTTCCTGCGCGAGGACGGCCTCATCATGTGCGCCACCATCGCCTTCGGCATGGGCATCGACAAGCCGGACGTCCGCTTCGTCGCCCATCTCGACCTGCCCAAGAGCATCGAAGCCTATTACCAGGAAACCGGCCGCGCCGGGCGCGATGGCGAACCGGCCGAAGCCTGGATGGCCTACGGCATGCAGGACGTGGCGCTGCAACAGGCGCGCATCGCCGAATCGGGGGCTGGCGAAAATCAGAAAATTCTCGAAGTCCAGCGCCTGACTGCGCTCCTCGCCTATTGCGAAGCCCCGCGCTGCCGCCGCCAGGTGCTGCTCGATTATTTCGGCGAACAACGCGAACCCTGCCACAACTGCGACCTGTGCGCCGCGCCGCCGGAATTGTGGGATGGCACGCAGGCGGCGCAAAAAGCGCTGTCGGCCATTTTCCGCACCGGCATGCGTTTCGGCGTCGCCCACCTGATCGACATCCTGCGCGGCAAGGCCACCGCCAAGGTCAAGCAGTGGAATCACGATCAGTTGCCCACTTTCGGCGTCGGCGGCGATCTCGACGAACACGGCTGGAAGAGCGTCTTTCGCCAGTTGGCGGCGGCCGGCCTCGTGCATGTCGACATGGCCGAGCATGGCGCCCTGCAACTGACCGAAGCCGCCCGCGCCGTACTCAAGGGCCAGCGCCGGGTCGAACTGCGCCGCCCGGCCAGGCGCAAGGCCACGACGCCGCGCGGCGCAACCCCCGCCCCCAGCCATCTGGCGCCCGCCGACGAGGCGCTGTTTCAACTACTGCGTAAATGGCGGGCCGATACCGCCCGCGCCCAAAGCGTGCCGGCCTACGTCATCCTCCATGACAAAACCCTGCGCGAACTGGCCGAGGTCCGCCCGACCAGCCACGGCATGCTGACCACCATCAGCGGCATGGGCAGCGCCAAGATTGCCCACTACGGCGAAGAATTGCTGCGGCTGATCGGCGGCGAGAAGTGAACCGGCAGCCGGATCGCCCCCATACGCGCCAACCTAGAAGGTAAGGACTTCACCATGAAAACAGCTGCCACAGCTTCGTTACCCTGCCCGCACTTCGTCATCGTCGGCCTCGGTTGCATCGGCCAGGCGGCGCTGCCGTTGCTGGAACGCGCCTATCCGCAAGCGGCGATCAGCGTGGTGGATCGGGTGCTGGATGCGCCGCGGCAGCGGATCGTGGCGCGGCATCGGCTGCGGGCGCGCGAAATCACCATCACGCCCGACAACTACGCGGCGGTGCTGGAGCCGTGGCTGGATCGGGGAGCGGCGCTGCTGAATCTGGCGCCGTCGGTGTGCAGCCTCGATCTCATCGCGCTGGCGCAGGCGCGCGAGGCGCGGTATATCGACTCAGGGATCGAGCCTTGGGATTACGCGACCGGCTCGCAGGCGGCGCCCTTGAGCAATCACGCCTTGCGGCAGGCGATGCTGGCGTTTGCCCGGGGACGCGAAACGATGCCGACGGCGCTGGTCGCGCACGGGGCCAATCCGGGGTTCGTCTCGGCGCTGGTCAAGTCCGCGCTGCTGAAGCTGGCGCGGCGCGCGGGCATCGCGCACGCCGCGCCCACGGCGCGCGCCGGCTGGGCGGCGCTGGCCCGCGCGCTGGATATCCGCGTGATCCAGATTGCCGAATATGACAGCCAGCGCGCGCCAGGGTTTCCGCGGGCCGGTGAATTTGCGGGCACCTGGTCGGTGCAGGGCTTCATCGCCGAATGCCTGCAAGACGCCGAGCTGGGCTGGGGCAGCCATGAAACCGCCCTGCCCCCCGGCGCCCGGCGGCAAGGCGCGGCGGCGATTGCGCTGGACCGCCCCGGCCACCAGGCGCGGGTGCGCTCGTGGTCGCCGGGGCATGGGCCGTTTGACGCCTGGCTCATCACGCACAACGAATCGCTGTCGCTGGCCGACTATCTGAGCGACGGCGTCTATCGACCGACCGTTTATTACGCCTACCGCCCGTGCCCGGCCACGCAGGCGTCGATGGCGCTGCTGGACGGACGCAGCGCCGCGCGGGTGCGCCGCGAGCGCATTCTGCGCGACGAAATCCAGGACGGCGAAGACGAACTCGGCGTGCTGCTGATGAGCGGCCGTCACGGCGCGATCTGGCACGGCTCGCGCCTGAGCGTGCAGCGCGCCCGCACGCTGGCGCCGTACAACAGCGCCACCAGTTTGCAGGTGGCGGCCAGTCTGGTGGCCGGGTTGCAGTGGATGGATACGCACCCGGCGCGCGGCGTGCTCGAATCCGAGGCGCTCGACTGGCAGTTCCTGTTCGATCACGCCGCGCACTGGTGGGCGCCGCTGTGCGAGGCTTACACTGACTGGCAGCCGCGCGCGGGCAGCGGACTGGCGTTCGGGGATTTCCGGGTGGATGACATCCCGTCGCCACGGCTTGAGGCGGCATGAATCGTTTTGCGCCCAGCGTAAACGCATCTTCCAGCTATAGAGCCGGCCATTATTAAGGTGGCCCTTTAATAGACTGGCTTTTATCTGTTTAAAATCAATCAGTTATACCGGTCTCACAGTGATGAATTAAAGGGCCGGCCATTAAGCATTGACATTTCCGCCGTCATTGCGAGGGGCGAAGCCCCGCGGCAATCCAGGCAGCGGTCTGGATTGCCACGGCACTACGTGCCTCGCAATGACGATGGAT
>WQUQ01000182.1 GCA_009782025.1 Desulfobulbus sp.
CCGCCTCCGCCGCCCGAACCGCCGCCGCCCGAGGAAAAACCGGAGGACGCGGACGAGGCCGGAACGGCGCTCGACAAGGCGCTGGAAGCGCTGGCCACGGTCGAGGCGATGGCGCTGCCGAAGTTGGCGCTGGACCAGACGCCACGGCCCCACGCCGGCTGGTAGTGGCGCATCGGATCGGCCTCTTCGGGATGCGCGCGTTTGAGCGCTGCCGCAAAGGCGTCCGACCACGGCTTTTCGACATGGAGCGCCACCGCGTAGGGCAGCAGCGCTTCGAAGCGTTCGGCGGTGAAATCGGGCGCTTGCAGATTGAGGCGATTCGATTCCGCCGTCTGGAGATACAGCTTGAAGCCGGCGATCTGATCCATGACCGGACGGCCCAGTGCGGTGGGCGCGCGCATCAGGTAGAAGAACAGGCCGTTGAGCGCGGCAAAACCGCCGATGAACAGCAGCGGCAGCAAGCGTCCTTGCAGGAAGTGCAGCGCCCCCGGCAGCACGCGGGCCCAGGGCACGATGTTTACGAGGAACAGGCCCCAGATGCTGACCATGATGAGCAGGAGCGCCGAGCGCACCGCCGTGAAGAAGCTGTCTACGGCGATCACCATCGTGATGATCCGCACGAGGTAGAAACCCAGCCCCAATCCGAAGACGCCGAAGGCGAGCATCGCGACAAAGTCCTTGCTGCCCAGGCCGCCGTAGGCGATGACGCCGAACAGGACGGCCGCCGTCAGCAACAGGCCGGCGCCGACATAGCCGAGGTTGCGACGGAAGAAGCGATCCTTGTTTTCCGCTTCGATCGCGGCGGTGAATTCGCTGCCGATGCGGGCCACTGCCTCGCCGTTCTTCTTGTCGATGACGAGCGTTCCGCCCTCTGCCGCCAGCCTCTCGATGATGGCGCGTTCGCCCGCCACCGCCGGGACGTCCGCGCCGATGGCCTGCAAGGTCAGCGCGCCGCCGCTGTCGTCCATGCGCACGCGCCCCTGTACCGCCAGCGACAGAACGGCCGCCGTGAAGGCGCGCCATTGGTCGCGGCCAAAACCCCAGTGGTCGATGTAATTGGCCAGCGCCGGCGAAATGCCCTGGGGCGGATGGAACAGGGGAATGATGACGCCGTGCTTGGGATCGCGCCCCACCGCGTTCCAGGCGGCCAGGTAGTAGCCGAACACCAGCGCGAAGCCGAACGCGCTCAAAATCCATGCCCGGTTGTCGCGCAGCCAGTAACCCCGCTCGTCTGATCGCGTCGGCGGCGCCACGGCGCCATCGGGCAGCGCGGCAACGACCGTCAGTCCTTCGCCGGCTTCCAGTTGCCGCGTGGTCGCCACGGTGAGCGCGCCGCTGGCGTCGATTTCGCCGCGCCAGTCCGTGCCGCGTTCGCCCAGCCTGCCGGTGTAGGCGGTCCAGCGCACCGGGCGCAGGCCGTCGGCCAGTTCCAGGCGATAGGTCGCGGCAGCAATGGGGAAGGTCCAGAAATTGCCGGTGACGTTCCAGTTCAATTCCGGCTTGCCGTCGAACCAGCGCACCTGGCGCGCGGTGCGGTAACGGATGACGTAGGTGTAGTCGCCGGGCCGCAGGAGCGCCTTTGCGTCGCCCGCATAGATGTGCACGACGCCGTTGATGTCGTCGCGTTTGACGCTGTACGGCTCCGGCTTGCCGTCGCGCGTGATGTCGATGAGCTTGAACGCCACCTCGTGCCGCTGACCCTGCGCGTCGGTGAAAGTCAGCGGGAAATCGCGGAAGATGCCGTGCTGGATCGAAAAGCCTTCGGCGCGCGCCTGAATGCGTTCCGTGACGGTGAGTTCGCCGCTCTTGTCCAGCATCACCGTGGCGTCGAAGGCATGAATCACCTCGGCGGCGATGCCCTGGCCCAGGGCGCCGAACCACAGCATCAGCGCGGCGGCGACAAACCGCGCGCGGCGTCTGCATCGCATCATGACGCTCATGACGGCTGGCCGAACGCGACCTGCGGCGGCGTCCGATCCGCCTCGTTCGACAGTTCAAAAAACGCCCGCTGCCTGAAGCCGAACAGGCCGGCAACCAGGTTCGACGGGACTGATTGCACCAGGATATTCTGGTTGCGCGCAGCGCCGTTGTAGTAACGCCGCGCCATCTGCAACTCGTCTTCGAGCGCGCTCAGTTGCCGCTGGAGATCGAGAAAATTCTGGTTGGCCTTGAGGTCGGGATAGTTTTCGGCCAGCGCCAGCAGACGGCCCAGCGCCACGGAGAGCGCCCCCTCGGCCTGCGCGCGCTGCGCCACGTCCGCGTGCGGCACGTTGCCCGCCTGCCCGCGCAGGCGGGTGATTTCTTCAAACAGGGCGCGCTCGTGCGCGGCGTAGCCCTTGACGGTTTCCACCAGATTGGGCGTCAGATCGGCGCGGCGCTTGAGTTGCACGTCGATGCCGCTCCAGGCTTCGTCAGCCATCTGCCGCGCCGAAACCAGGCGGTTGTACAGGACGGCGACGGCAACGACGACGGCGACAACGACAATGAGGGCGATCCAGACAGTCATGATGGACTCGATGCAACCAACGCCTGCGAAGGTTAACACACAACCAGCCGCCCCGCCTGAATCGGCAGCACCCGCCCGCAGCGGGCGGCAATGGCTTCGTCGTGCGTCACCAGAATCAGCGTCGTGCCTTCCCTGGCGTTCAACTCGAACATCAGGTCGATGATCTGCCGGCCGGTGGCGGCGTCGAGATTGCCGGTCGGTTCATCGGCCAGCACCAGGCGCGGCGCGGGGGCGAAGGCGCGGGCCAGGGCGACGCGCTGCTGTTCGCCGCCGGAGAGATGCTTGGGGTAATGCCGCAGGCGTTCGCTCAAGCCGACGCGGCGCAACCAGTCGCGGGCGGCGTCGACCGCCCCTTTGCTGCCGGCCAGTTCGAGCGGCAGCATGACGTTTTCCAGCGCCGTCAGCGCCGGCAGCAACTGGAAGGATTGAAAGACGAAACCGAGCAGGCGGCCGCGCAGCGCCGCCCGTGCGTCCTCGTCGAGACCGGCCAGGGCGACGCCATCGAGACGAATCTCGCCGCTGCTCGGCAGGTCAAGCCCGGCCAGGAGGCCGAGCAGCGTCGATTTGCCGGAACCGGAAGCGCCGACGATGGCCACCGTCTCCCCGGCGGCGACGGAGAAGGTAATATCCTGCAAAATCGTCAGCGGCTCGCCGCCGTTATCGACGGTCTTGCCCAACCCCGCCACGTCCACCACCGGTTGATCTGCCATGCGGCCCTTCCTCCTGTTGCTTGCCCTGCTGTTCATCGCTCCTGTCGCATCGGCTGCGAAAACCATTCTCATCGTCGGCGATTCGCTGTCGGCCGGCTACGGCCTGCGCCCGGAACAAGCCTGGCCGTCGCTGCTGGCCGGCCGGCTGCGCGAGCGGCGTGCCGATTATAGCGTCGTCAACATCTCCATCTCCGGCGAAACCACGGCCGGCGGCCTTTCCCGCCTGGGACCGGCGCTCCGAACCCACCGACCGGCGGTCGTCATCATCGCGCTCGGAGCCAACGACGGCCTGCGCGGCCTGACGCTCGACCCGATGCGCGGCAACCTCGACGCCATGATCGCCGCGGCGCAGAAAACCAGCGCCCGCGTGCTGCTGGTCGGCATGCGCCTGCCGCCCAATTACGGGCCGTATGCCGATCAATTCCAGGCTGTCTTTGCCGATCTTGCCCAGGCGCGCAAGACCGCGCTGCTGCCCTTTCTGCTCGAACCGGTGGCCAGCCGGCCGGAACTGTTCCAGCCCGACAATCTGCATCCCACCGCCGAGGCGCAGCCGCTGATCCTCGATCACGTCTGGACCGCTCTCGCCCCGCTGCTCAAATGAAGCCGCATCGCCCCACCGTGGCCGATCTCGCCCGTTTCGACGAGATCATCGACGTGCGCTCGCCCGCCGAATTCGCCGAAGATCACATCCCCGGCGCGATCAACTGCCCGGTGCTCGACAATGCCCAACGCGCCGAGGTCGGCGCCCTGTACAAACAGGTGTCGCCCTTCGCGGCCAAGAAACTCGGGGCCGCCCTGGTTGCCGAAAACATCGCCCGCCACCTGCGCCAGCGCTTCCACGACCGGCCCAGACACTGGAAACCGCTGATCTACTGCTGGCGCGGCGGCGACCGCAGCGGCGCGATGGCCACCATCTTCCGCGCCATCGGCTGGCCGGCCGGGCAACTCGATGGCGGCTACAAAGCCTGGCGCGCCCATGTCGTCGCCCGCCTGCAAGAACTGCCGGCCACCCTGCGCTTTCGCGTCATCGCCGGCCCCACCGGCTGCGCCAAGACGCGCATCCTGCACGCCATCGCCGTGCTCGGCGAACAGGCGCTCGACCTCGAAGCCCTGGCCCGCCACAAAGGCTCGGTGCTCGGCGTGTTACCGGACGAACCGCAACCGGCGCAAAAAGGCTTTGAAACCGCCCTGCTGCTGGCCCTACAGGCACTCAATCCCGCCCGGCCGGTCTACGTCGAGGCGGAAAGCCGCAAAATCGGCAACCTGCACGTGCCGGACGCGCTGATCGAACGCATCCGCGCCGGCGTTTGCCTGAACATCGAAGCCCCCACCGCCGCCCGCGTCGACTTTCTGCTGCGCGACTACGATTACCTGCCGAGCCGCCCCGAACTCCTCGCCGACCGCCTGGCAGCCCTGCGCGCCCTGCAAAGCCGGGAAACCATCGAGCGCTGGCAGGGCTTCGTCGCCGCCGGCCACTGGCCGCAACTGGTCGG
>WQUQ01000183.1 GCA_009782025.1 Desulfobulbus sp.
CTGGAAACCACATCATGCCAGAAATGGTCGCCTGCACCCCATTCCTTGACCCCTCGCGGCAAAAAAAATCCCGCGTAGGGGCAGTTTTGCAAGAAACTCAAACAATATTGCTTTTCGGCAAGGACAACCAGACGCGACGACACGCATGCCGTCCGTCTGGATGGGGAAGGCGAAAACGGAACCGTTTACCTGCTCGATGTGTGTACGATGACGAAATCCGCATCATTTCCATGCGCAAGGCAGACAGTCATGAAACAGACCTCTATTACCAGAACGTCGGTTACTACTGACGACGACGCGCCGAAGCTGACGCCGGCCGATTTTGACCATGCCCGTTTCCGGGTCGGCGGCAAACCGGCAAGCCGTGCCGAGTGGCAGACGGCGGTGCGGGTGCGGATTGGCAAACAGCGCATCAACATCATGCTCGATACGCCGATTGTCGACCACTTCAAGGCGCTGGCGGGTGAGCGCGGCTATCAAACGCTCATCAATGACACGCTACGCCGTGTGATTGAAAGCGGGCACCTGGAAGCGGACATCCGGCGCGTGGTTCGGGAAGAATTGCGCCAGATGGGCTGAACGCCCCCTCATCCCAACCTTCTCCTCGTTGAGCATAGGAGAAGGAGATGATCTCGACATGCGCTCCGCCATTCTCGCCTTCGCCGCCGGCGTGCTGTTGTTGCAGACGCGCGCTGAATTGCCCACGCTTTGGCCGTGGCTGGCCGGCGGTTTGCTGGCTGCTCTGCCTTATTGCTGGCGCGCCCGGCCGGCGACTCGCGCTTTGGCGCTGCTGGGCTGTCTGCTGCTCGGTTTTGCCTGGGCCGGTTGGCGGGCGCAATGGCGGCTGGCCGATGAACTGGGCAGCGACTGGGAAGGGCGCGATGTCGAGGTGATCGGCGTCGTCACCGGCTTGCCGCAGGATTTCGCGCGCGGCACGCGCTTTGTGTTTGCCGTCGAGCAGCGTCTGACGCCGGATGCCATCGTGCCGGAAAACCTGCAACTGGCCTGGTATCGGGATGGCGCGGCGACGCCGGCGGTCAATCCGGGTGAGCGCTGGCGTTTCACGGTGCGCCTGAAACGGCCGCATGGCGGCGCCAATCCCGGCGGCTTCGACTACGAGGCGTTGTTGCTCGAACGCGGCATCCGCGCCACCGGCTCTGTGCGGCCGGGGCCGGCGACGCGCCTCGATGCTTTCGTCTGGCGGCCCGGTACGGTCATCGAATCTCTGCGCGCCGCCGTTCGCGCCAATTTTCTCGCGCTGCTGCCGGAGGCCGAGTGGCCGTGGGTCGGCATCCTCACGGCGCTGGCCGTCGGCGACCAGCAGGCGGTACAGAGCGAGTTGTGGACGGTGTTCAACCGCAGCGGCACGACGCATTTGATGAGCATTTCCGGCCTGCATGTGACGATGGTCGCCGGCCTGGCCGGCTGGCTGATCGGCTTTGGCTGGCGGCGCGCGCCGGCGCTGACCTTGCGCCTGCCGGCCCAGCAGGCGGGTCTGCTGGCCGCCGCGCTGGCGGCTTTCTTTTATTCGCTGCTGGCGGGTTTTGCGGTGCCGGCGCAGCGCACGCTGTACATGCTGCTGGTCGCCGCAGCGGCGATGCTCTCGGGACGGCGGGTGGCGCCCAGCCGGGTGTTGGCGCTGGCGCTGCTGGTGGTGCTGCTGGTCGATCCGTGGGCGGTGCTGGCCGTCGGTTTCTGGTTATCTTTCGGCGCGGTTGGCGCCTTGCTCTACATCACGTCGGCGCTGACTGGCGACGAGCGCGGCTGGCGCGCCCGCGTGCATGAATGGGGCGTCACCCAGTGGGCGGCGACGCTGGCCTCGCTGCCGATGCTGCTCCTGGTGTTTCAGCAATTTCCGCTGGTGTCGCCGCTGGCCAACGCGGTGGCGATACCGACGATCAGTTTCGTGATTGCCCCCTTGGCCCTGTTCGCCGCGCTGTTGCCGTGGCAACCGCTGCTGATGCTGGCGCATGTCTTGCTCGACGCCCTGATGCGCTTTCTCATCTGGTGCGCTGCCTGGCCGGTGTGGCAGGCGACGGCGCCGCCGCCATGGGCGGCGGTCGTGGCCGCCATCGGCGTCGCCGTCTGCCTGTTGCCGCGCGGCGTTCCCGGCCGCCTGCTCGGCGCCGGCCTGCTGCTGCCGGCGCTGTTCTGGCCGGCCGAGCTGATTCCCGAAGGCGAGGCGCGCATCGACGCGCTTGATGTCGGGCAGGGACAGGCGGTGGTGGTGCGCACGCGCGGGCACTTGCTGGTCTACGATCCGGGGCCGCAGTACGGGCCGGATGCCGATGCCGGCCAGCGCGTCGTCGTGCCCTACCTGCGCTGGCTCGGGGCCGGGCGCATCGATCGTCTGGTGGTGTCGCATGCCGACAGCGACCATGCCGGTGCTCTGGCCTCGCTGCGCGCGGCGCTGCCGGTGGACAGCCTGCTCTCCTCGATGCCGGAACAAGATGGCGAATTGTGCGCCGCCGGCCAGGCCTGGTCCTGGGATGGCGTCGATTTCGCCGTGCTGCATCCGCCAGCGAGCGCCTATGCCAAAAAGACGGCGACCAACCATTTGTCCTGCGTGTTGACGGTGACGGCCGGGGGGCGGCGGGTATTGCTGACCGGCGACATCGAAGCGGTCGACGAAAACGCCCTGATCGCCAACGCCGGCGCGGATCTTGCCGCCGACGCGATACTGGTGCCGCACCACGGGGCGAAAACGTCGTCGACGGCGGCCTTCATCGCCGCCGTCGGGGCGCGCCATGTGCTGATCTCGGCCGGCTACCGCAATCGCTTCGGGCACCCGCGCGGCGAGGTGGTCGCCCGTTATGTCGAGAACGGCGGGCAAATCTGGCGCACCGACCGCGACGGCGCCTTGCGCCTCGCCCTCGGCCCGGATGGCGTGGCGGTCGCCGGCTGGCGTCAGGAGGAACGGCGTTACTGGCATGGACGGTGATACAGTGCGGGCGGGAGGAGTGGCGATGAAATTCAAACAACAGCAGGTGCAATGCCTGAGTCCATCCGGCCTGCACCGCATGGCTTATACCGAATGGGGCGAGCGCGACAATCCGCGCGTGCTCGTCTGTGTGCACGGCCTGACCCGCAACGGCCGCGATTTCGACGACCTGGCGGCGGCTTTTGCCCGGCATTACCGGGTGATCTGCCCGGATGTCGTCGGACGCGGCCTGAGCGGCCGCCTGCGCGACGCGGCCCACTACAGTGTGCCGCAGTATGTTTCCGACATGGTGACGCTGCTCGCCCGTATCAATGTCGAGCGCGTCGACTGGCTCGGCACCTCAATGGGCGGCCTGATCGGCATGGCGCTGGCCGCCCTGGAAGGCTCGCCGATCAATCGCCTGATACTCAACGATGTCGGGCCGGTACTGCCTGCCGACGCCTTGCGGCGCATCGCCGCCTATGTCGGCGCCGATCCGACCTGGGCCTCGTTTGATGAAGCGGTGGATTATGTGCGGGCGGTCAGCGCGCCCTTCGGCCCCTTGAGCGAGGAAGAGTGGCGGCGGCTGAGCGAAAGCAGCGTCGGCCGCCGCGCCGATGGACGTTGGGGTTTCGTCTACGATCCGCGCATCGCCGAGCCGTTCGCTGCCGCCTTGACGAGCCAGGACGCCGACCTGTGGAATTTCTACGACCGCATCGCCTGCCCGACGCTGGCCATCCGCGGCGCACAATCCGATCTGCTGGCGCGTCCGGTCTGGCAGCAGATGGGGGAACGCGGGCCGCGGGCCGCTCTGGCCGAGGTTCCCGGCGTCGGCCATGCGCCGATGTTCCTCGACGAAAGCCAGATTGCCATCGTTCGCGATTTTTTACTGACACCATGAAACATCTCACCATCGCCGGTTGCCGGCTTGAGTACCGCGACATTCCCGCCGCCGCCGAAAACCGGCCGCCCCTGCTGCTGTTGCACGAGGGCCTGGGTAGCGTCGCCATGTGGCGGCATTTTCCCGACAAGCTGGCGGCGGCCACGGGCTGCCGCGTGATCGTCTGGTCGCGGGCCGGTTACGGTGGTTCGCAACCCTGGCCGCAAGCCTTTCAGCCTGATTACATGCACCGCGAGGCGCAACAGGCGCTACCCGAATTGCTTACTGCACTGGGCATCGAGCGGCCGGTGCTGATCGGCCATAGCGATGGCGGCAGCATCGCCCTCATTTTTGCCGGGACGTTTCCCGCCACGCCGCGCGCCCTGGTTCTTCTGGCACCGCACGTCTTCGTCGAGGAACTCACGGTAGCCAGTATCGACAAGGCGCGGATGGCCTGGGCAAGCACCGACTTGCCGCAAAAACTAGGGCGCTACCACCAGCAGGTCGAGCAGGTCTTTCGCAACTGGAACGACATCTGGCTGTCGCCAGCCTTCCGCGACTGGAACATCGAGGAATACCTGCCGCGCATCATCTGCCCGGTGCTGGCCATCCAGGGCGAAGACGACGAATACGGGACGATGCGCCAGATCGAGGCCATCGTCGAGCAGGTGCCCGGTGCGCGCCTCATCAAGCTGGCCGCCTGCGGCCACTCGCCGCAGCGCGACCAGGAAGCGGCGGTGCTGGCCGCGTTGAGCGAATTTATTGCCGGCCTTTAGAACCTGTTGGCAACAAATAGATTTGTCCGGTTTTGTAGCACATGAATTGTCCGCTTTGTCCGAGGCGGGGAAATGGGTGGAGGGCGTAGCCCGGAACCGATTT
>WQUQ01000184.1 GCA_009782025.1 Desulfobulbus sp.
GGAAGCGGAGAAAGCCCGGCCAGCAGTTTGGCGACTTGCTCGGCGCGATGGTAGTTCAGGACAAATATCTCCGTCTGCAACGGCTCCAGTTCGTTGATTTGCTGTTGGGCCTCGAACGCCAGCTTTTCGCGGGTGGCGATCTCATCACGCGGGGCAATCAACATGATGTTGCCCTTCTTGCGCATGTCCAATCCCTTTTGCTGGAAAATGATGTCGATCACTTGATCGGCCGGCACATCCTTGAGCACCAGCGTGGTCGTCCCGGTCACCGTTTCGCTGATGACTGCGTTGAGTCCCAGTTCCTCGGCCATCAGGCGCAATAGCGCCCGGACATCGCCGTTCTGGTAATTGATGCTGACCCGCGGCCCCTGGTAGCCGATCTTCGTTCCCTGCACCAGTTTGTTCGGGTCTTCGATGATGCGCTTGACCTCGATGATGAACTGGTTGTCGCTCTGGTAAGCGTTGTGTTCCCACATGCCGTGCGGACTGATGGTCATGCGCACGTTGTCGCCCATGGCGCGGGTTTCGACGCTGGTCACCGGCGTGGCGAAATCGGTCACATCCAGGCGACGGCGCAGATGCTCCGGGGCGGTGGTTTTGATGAAATCGACAATCAGATTGGTGCCTTGCTTGCGGATGTCGATACCCGTCCCCGTATCGCTGAGATCGACGACCACCCGTCCCTCGCCATCCTTGCCGCGGCGGAACACGATGTCGCGCAGGGCGTGCGGGACGCCGACCACGCTTTCCTCGGCAAAGGTGGTCACCTGCTGGGCGGGCGATTGGCCGACCTTGGCGATCGGGGACAATGTCACATACAGGGCGTTGCCTTCGACGCGGGTCGAAAAATTCATGTTGCGGATCAGATTCAGTACCAGACGAGTACGGTCGCCGACCTGGACCACGTTGAAACTGCGCAGGTCGCCCTCATTGAGCACCTGGCTGTTTTTGCCCAGAGCATTGACCGTGGCCGGGAAATCAAGCGCTACCCGCGCCGGTTTGGCCACGCTGAAGCCGGCCGGCGCCATCGCCAGCGGCTGCTTGAGATCGACGCGGACGGTAATGTCGCTACCCTGCCGCGCCACGTTGATCGACTCAATGGCATTCGCTTCTTCCTGCGCCCGCAACGGGGTTATCAGGGCAAGGCAGGCCGAAGCTGCCAGCAGCGCTGTTTTGATGATCTTCATTTGTTACTTCCCTCCTTGCTTTGCAAGAGTAGCGTGCTGGTCCGCTCGCTCCAGTCGCCAGCAGAATCCTGAATCAGTTCATGCAACTCGACTTCCTTGTCGGTAATCCGGGTCACCATGCCGAAATCGAGGCCGATGTAATCCCCAACCTTGATCTGTTTGATTTTGTCATCAACCTGAATCACGGCCAGCGGACGATTGTTGACATTCAAATAGCCGATCATTTTCAACGATTCGAGCGGATATTTCTCCAGCAAGTTATTGCGCAACTCACGCGCCTCGAAATCGGGTCCTCCCTGGCCGGCCTGCTTGATTTTGGAAGCCGGTTCAATTTTTCCCGCGCTGAATGGGGGCAGACTGCCCTCGACGTCGTAAGGCACCGCTTCATACGGCTTGACTTTCGGCAAGGGCGGTATGTTCCCGCGCAGATTGGCCGAATTCTCGGTCATCCATTGCCGCAATTCCTCCTGCTCTCCGCCGGAGCAGGCTCCCAGCAGCCCGCACAGGGCAACGAGTAGAATCTGCTTCACTTCTTCGCTCCTTTCGCCGCAGCCGCCTTTTTCTGGCTGGCGACTTCCGCTTCATCCAGGTAACGGAAGGTTTTGATCGTCGCGTCGAGCGACAGCGTGCCGTCTTTCAGCGGTGCGATCGCGATGTTGTTGAGCGTGACGATGCGCGGCAGCTTGGCGATGTCGGCGGCGAAGGCGCCAATATCGTGATAGGCGCCGTTGATCTTGACCGCTACCGGCAACTCGGCATAGAAATCCCGGATCTGTTCCGCACCTGGCCGGAACAACTCGAATTGCAGTCCGCGTCCAAGACCTGCCTGGTTCACTTCGATCAGCAGGGCATCGATTTCCGACCGATTCGGCAACTGTTTCAGCAAGGCGCCAAAAGAACGGTCGATCTCGGCCAGTTGCTCGCGATAGAGCTCCAGATTGACGGCCTGCTTTTTCTTGTCCAGATACTGCTGTTTCAGTCCGACTTCTTCCTGTTCCTTTGTTTCCAGCTCACTCAGTTGATCGCGCCACAGGAACCACCAGCCGGCAACCAGGGCGACAATGAAAAGCCCCAACAGCAGGGCGGCTCTCGGCGCAACCGGCCAGGCGCTGGGATCATGCGGGTTCAGATTGCGGAAATCGGCAGCCAGCGACTGAACATTCATTTTCGGCAGGGTGATCTCTGGCGATTTCATTTCTTCCCCTTCCCATCATCAGGCGTCACCCGGGTCAAAACGAAATTCATGCCGAACGAGTTGATTCGCCGGCCATTGAGCACGACCGCCTTGGATTCGATCAGTTGTGGCTGCCCAAGCCAGGGCGAGGCTTCCAGATTTCGCATCAGGGTCGAGATCCGGGCATTGGATTGGGCATAACCGGTAATGTTGACATTGCCCCCGGATTGCTTGAGCGACATCAGGTAAATGCCTTCAGGAACCTGCTTTACCAGCTCGCTGAGCAGGTAGACCGTCTCTCCGCGGTCGCGCTGCAAATCTTCAATCACCTGTTTGCGCGCCAGCAAAGCCTGCGTCTGCTCCTTGAGGCGCTTGATCTCATCAAGCTCCTTGTCGAGCACGGCAATCTCCTTTTTCAGGAAATCGTTGCGCGCGGCCTGCTTGTTGATGGCGGCGTCGATGAAGGTGTACCCGGCAAACACGACCAGCGCGGCCAGCACACAGATCAAACCGACGAGCACGAAAAACTGCTGACGCCGGGCTTTTTTCGCCGCTTCCCGGTACGGCAGGAGATTGATGCGAATCATGATGGATCGAACCTCCGCAAAGCCAGGCCGCAGGCCACCATCAGCGACGAGGAGTCGGCCAGCAGGTTTCTCGCCTTGACCCGGTCGGACAACACCATGTTGGCGAAGGGATTGGCGATCAGGGTATTGACCTGGGTGCGCGTCGCCACGACCTCGTCGATGCCGGGAATGACCGCGCAACCGCCGGCGAGAATGATGTGGTCGATCTGGTTGAATTGCGTCGAGGTAAAGAAGAATTGCAGGGCGCGGGAGACCTCCAGGGCCAGGCTCTCCATGAAGGGATTGAGCAGTTCGGCGCTGTAGCCTTCCGGCAGGTTGCCGGCCCGCTTGGCCGCCTCGGCATCCTCGTAGGTCATGCCGTACTGGCGGGAAATATCCTGGGTCAGTTGGGCGCCGCCGAAGGCCTGCTCGCGCGCATAGACCTGCTGACCGTTACGCATCACAGTCAAATCCATCGCCGTGGCGCCAGCATCGATCAGAGCGACCACCTGATCCTTGCCGGCATTGCGCAACTGGCGCTCGATCAGTTCATAAGCCGCCAGCGAAGCCAGTGACTCGACATCCATCACCACCGCTTTCAGCCCGGCCGCATCGGCCACGGCCACGCGATCTTCGACGCGCTCTTTCTTGGAGGCGGCGATCAGTACCTCCAGCTCATCGGGCAGCGACGGCGCCGGCCCGATCACCCGATAGTCCAGGTTGACTTCGTCGATGGCGAAGGGAATGTACTGGTTGGCTTCCGCCTCGACCTGGACCTCCAGTTCGTCATCGCGCAGGCCGGCCGGGACGATGATCTTCTTGGTAATCACCGCTGACCCCGGGAGCGCCATGGCGACGTTGCGCGTCGAGGTGTTCAAACGCTTCCAGGCGCGCCGCACGCAATCGACCACGCTATCGAGATTGGCGATATTGCCATCGGATACCGCGTCCTTGGGCAACACCTCAATGGTGTAGCGCTCGACGCGATAGCCGTCTTTCCCGTTGGCCGCCAACTCCACCATCTTGACGGCGGAGGAGCTGATGTCCAGTCCGAGCAAGGGGCGCGCCTTGGGATTTAACAATGCCGAGATATCGAAGCCCACTCAGACCCCCAAAGTCCTTACAGAACACGAAGTTAGACAAATAATCAATAATTCACTTCAGATGCTAGCAGCAACTATTGGGCATGTAAAGCATTTTTATGAGCGCTCGAACGGTCGGCGTATAATCCGCGCCACTCCACTTTGTACGGGCTTTTCATCTTGTCTTCCCTGCCCCTGGCCGTGCGCCTGATTCTCTATCCGCTTGCCGTTTTGTTCGGCCTGCTGGCCATCGGCGTGGCCATTGCCCTGATCGTTCTCGTTCTTGCCTACCCGAAACTCCCATCGCTGGAGGTTCTGACCGACTACCGGCCGAAAATTCCGTTGCGCGTCTACACCGCCGACGGCTACCTGATCGGCGAATTCGGCGAGGAGCGCCGCGCCGTGGTGGCGATCAACGACGTGCCGCCGCTGATGAAGCAGGCCATCCTGGCCGCTGAAGATGGCAACTTCTACCAGCACGGCGGCATCGACTTTCTGGGCATTCTGCGCGCCGCTGGCGCCAATGTGTTGAGCGGCGGCAGGCGCCAGGGGGCTTCGACCATCACCCAGCAGGTTGCCCGCAATTTCTTCCTGACCAGCGAGAGAACCTACACCCGCAA
>WQUQ01000185.1 GCA_009782025.1 Desulfobulbus sp.
CGGAATCCATGCGGCGAGTGGATTCTGCGACTACGCTTCGCTCCGCGCAGAATGACGATTCTCGGCGGTTTATTGTCGTTACGAATGAGAAATTGAATAAAGCCCCTGCGCCGCCATCTTTCTTCGCAGGAACGCAATCTGCGTTTGCAGCGGCAGGGATTTGGGACACACGTCGTGGCAGGCGAGCAGCGACATGCAGCCGAACACGCCGGTATCGTCGCCGATCAGGTCGTAATAATCGTCGTCCGTGCGGGTATCGCGCGGGTCGAGCCGAAAGCGCGCGATTCTGGCGAGGCCAACCGCGCCGACGAAATCGTGGCGCATTTGCGCCGTGCCGCAGGCGGCGATGCAGCAGCCGCATTCGATGCAGCGGTCGAGTTCGTAGATTTGCCCGGCGAGATCGGGATCCATGCGCTCTTCGCTGCGACAGAGGTCGATTTCTCGCTCCTGCGCGTGCAGCCAGGTTTGCAGGCGCTCACTCATGCCGCGCATCCATTGGCCGGTTTTGACCGACAGATCGGCGATCAATTCAAAGAAGGGCAACGGCGCCAGCGTGATTTCGCCGGGCAGGTCGCGGGTCAGGGTGCGGCAGGCCAGGCGCGGGCGGCCATTGACCATCATCGCGCAACTGCCGCAGATGCCGGCCCGGCAGACGAAATCGAATTGCAGGGTCGAATCCTGGTATTCGCGGATTTCGGTCAGGGCGATGAAGAGCGTCATGCTGTCGTCCTCTTCGATCCGGTATTCCTGCATGTGCGGCTTCGCGGCGGGATTTCTCGGGTCATAGCGCAGGACCTTGAGCTTCAGATGGCGATATGGACGGGGCGCGGCGTTGTCGCTCATCGCGGGGTCTCCAGCGGCTCATCGAGCCGTTCGTTGCGCCCCGTGAGCGAGGCGGGCAATTGATCGGCAAAAGGCATCAGGGCTTCCTGAACGGCGAAGCGGTCGCTGCCGGCCATCCGGCTGCGGATGGCCGCCACGTCCTGTTGCCGGCGCGGCGTATCCGGGTGGTCGATGTAGTCTTTCGCGCCGTAGCCGCGCCAGCCGGGCGGCAGTTCCATTTTCATGACATCGAGCGCTTCGTACTCGAAACCCGGCATGCCGGCCGTCTCATCCGGCCAGAAAGCCAGCGTGCGTTTGAGCCAGTCCCGGTCGTTGCGGCGGGGAAAATCCTCGCGGAAATGCGCCCCACGGCTCTCGGTGCGCAGATAAGCGCCTTGCGCGACGATCAGCGCCAGCTTGAGCATGCGCCGGATGCGGTAGGCGGCCACCAGTTCGGGATTGGAGCCGGGCGATTTGCCGGCAATGCCGATTCTGGCGCTGCGCTCCACCAGGGCTTGCAGGCGCGCGATGCCGTCTTGCAGTTCGTCGCCCTGGCGGAAAATGCCGACGTGGCGGGTCATGACGCGCTGCATCTCGGTGCACAGTTGAAACGGGTTTTCGTGACCGTCGCCGTCGAGGATGGCGGCGAGCTTTGCCTCCTCGCGGCGCACGAATTCGCGCGCCAGCGCGAGCGGAACGGGAACGTCGTTTTCCGGCCTGGCGCAGAAGTCGGCGATGAATTCGCCGACGATCATGCCGGCGACCACGGTTTCGGCCACGGAATTGCCGCCCAGGCGGTTGAAGCCGTGCAAATCCCAGCAGGCCGCCTCGCCCGCCGCGAACAGGCCCTTGAGCCAGGGCGACTGGCCGGTATGGTCGGTGCGGATGCCGCCCATGGTGTAATGCTGGGCCGGACGCACAGGGATCCATTTCTCGGCGGGGTCGATGCCGAGAAAGTGCTGGCAGATTTCCTTCACTTCGCGCAGGTTGTGCTCGATGTGCCGGCGCCCGAGCAGCGTGATGTCCAGCCACAGGTGCGTGCCGAAGCGCGAATGCACGCCCAGGCCGCTGCGGATGTGTTCTTCCATGCGCCGTGAAACGACATCGCGCGAGGCGAGTTCCTTCTTTTCCGGCTCGTAATTTGGCATGAAACGGTCGCCATTCACATCCCGCAGCAGACCGCCGTCTCCCCGGCAACCCTCGGTGACGAGAATGCCCGCCGGGAAAATGCCGGTCGGGTGAAATTGCACGGGTTCCATGTTGCCCAGGCGGGCGACACCCGTTTCCAGCGCGATCGCGTGGCCCATGCCGTCGCAGATCACCGCATTGGTCGTGACATGGTAGAGCCGGCCGGCGCCGCCGGTGGCGATCGCCGTGGCCTTGGCCAGATAGGCGATCAACTCGCCGGACACGAGATTGCGCACGACCGCGCCGTAGCAGCGTTCCCCGTCGTGGATCAGCGCCACCGCCTCGGCGCGCTCATGCACCTCGATGCCGTGGCGGATGGCCTGATTGGCGGTGGTGTACAGCATGGCGTGCCCGGTGCCATCCGAGGCGAAGCAGGTGCGCCACTTCTTGGTACCGCCGAAGTCGCGTTGCGCGATCAGGCCGTGCGCCGCCGCGCGCTCGGTGAGGGTCACGCGCTGTTCGTTGATGACGACTTCGCGCTCGCCGCCGCGCACCCGGCTCCAGGGCATGCCCCAGGCCGCCAGTTCGCGCGCCGCCTTGGGCGCGGTGTTGGCGAACATGCGGGCAACGACCTGATCCGCGCCCCAGTCGCTGCCGCGCACCGTATCCTCGAAATGCACATCCTCGCTGTCGCCCATGCCCTTGGCGACATTGGCCAGCGACGCCTGCATGCCGCCCTGGGCCGCGGCCGAATGCGAGCGCTTGGCCGGAACCAGCGAGAGCACGACGGTTTCAAGCCCGCGCTTCTTCGCTGCGATGGCCATCCGCAAGCCAGCCAGGCCGCCGCCAACCACCAGCACATCGGTCAAAAAGGTTTTCATGGCCCCTCTTTGCGGGGCGCGGCCTTTTCCACCGCCCAGGCCGGCGTGTAGCGTTCGCCCGCATGGGCGCGGTGTTCATGACCGATTTTCATGTAGGCGCCCAGTGTCGCCAGGCCCAACACCAGGAAAAACCCGGTCAGCGCCCATTTCACTTTTTTCAGGGTCTCGCGGGAGGCGTTCGGCCAGCCCCATTTGACCGCCAGCCGATAAAGGCCGATACCGCCGTGCAGTTCCACCACCAGCAGCATGACGAGATAAAAGGGCCACAGACCGTCGCTCCACACGCGGTCGGAGGAGGCGTAGGGGCCGATGTCCTGCGGCCAGAAAAACATCTGGTAGAGATGGGCCGAAGCGAGGAAAAAGAGCAGAAAGCCGGTGTAGACCTGCCCGATCCACAAGGTCGAATCCTCGTGGCGCATGAGCGTGGCGTGGGCGCGAATGGCCCGCCACTGCCGGTAATTGATCGGGAATTTGCGCACCGCCAGGAGCGCATGCGCGAAAAAAACCAGGGCCACGAAACCGACGACGCAGGAGACCAGCCAGGGATGGCTCTTGCCGAAGAAGAAATAGCCCTCGAACAGTTTGGTGATGGTCCACATGGCCGACTCGCCGAGCAGAATCGAGGCGACAAAACCCATGTGCAGCCACATGAAGAGGGCGAGGAAAAGGCCGGTGCTGCTTTGCAGCAAATCAAGCCGGGCCGGCCATCGGTTCTTTCGGGATTTATCGGCCAATCCCGCATGAATGATAAGAGTTTCGTTCGTCATCCGGCCATTAAGTATTGAATGATGCGTTCAGAATCCATCGTCATTGCGAGGCACGTCGTGCCGTGGCAATCCAGACCGCTGCTTGGATTGCCACGGGGCTTCGCCCCTCGCAATGACGGCGGAAATGTCAATACTTAATGGCTGGTTCTATAGTCATGGCCTGCCCTCAAGGGACATTGACACCGTGCAGCATGATAGCCGTTTTATGCCTGGAGAAGGCCCACGCCGCAGACGGCGCAGGCCGGATCCTTGCCGAAGCGCACGCTGCGCCATGCCATGCTCAACGCATCGAGCAGCAGCAGACGGCCGGCCAGGCTCTCGCCGATGCCGGCCGCCAGCTTCAGCGCCTCGGCCGCCTGCATGGCGCCGATGATGCCGGTCAGCGGGGCGAAAACACCCATGACCGCACAGCGCACTTCCTCGACATCGGCGGCTTCGGGAAACAGGCAGTGGTAGCACGGGGCGTCGCTGCGGCGCAGATCGTAGACGCTGATCTGGCCGTCGAAGCGGATCGCCGCGCCGGAAACCAGCGGTTTTTTGTGCCGGACGCAGGCGCGATTGATGGCATGGCGGGTGGCGAAGTTGTCGGTGCAGTCGAGCACCAGATCGGCAGCGGATACCAGTTTTGCCAACCTGCCGTCGTCGACGCGCTCCCGCAACGGGATGATGGCAATGTCGGGATTGATCGCCCGCAGCGCCTGCCGCCCCGATTCGGCCTTGGCCATGCCGACCCGCGCCTGGGTGTGGAGGATTTGCCGTTGCAGATTAGTGAAGTCAACCTCGTCGTCATCGACCAGCGTGATCCTGCCGACACCAGCCGAGGCCAGATAGAGCGCCGCCGGCGACCCGAGGCCGCCAGCGCCGATGACCAGTGCATGCGTGGCAAGAATGCGCTCCTGCCCCTCGACGCCCAGTTCATCGAGCAGGATGTGGCGGCTGTAGCGAAGAAGCTGCTCGTCGGTCATCGGCGAACCATCGTTGCCGGCAACCGGTGAGTCACTCCAATAGCAGGTGACAACTACCTGTACTCCCGCCACTCCACCGGCGTATCGTCATGGTCGCCGTGCGGGTGGTGTTCCCAGGCCTTGATGTAGGCTTCCTGGGCCGAGGGTTTGATGAGCTTTTCCGGGACGCCGATGTTGTGCAACTGGGTGTCCTCGACGTAGTAGATCAGGGCGCGGGTCAGTTTGGTCAGCAGGGTGTTGTCGAGGTGGTAGCCCTTGTCCACCAGATGCTCGTCGAGTTCGCGCAGGGTGTGCTGGCGCAGATCGTAGGCGACGCCGATGGTGCGCTTCTCGTAGCGGGTCTCGACGGCCAGTTCGTCCATGCGGCGCAGATCGTCGGCGGCTTCCGGCACCTGGCCGGGGGGGAACCTGGAGAACACAATCTCGCGTTTCTTGTTCAGATCGGAGTTGGGCATCGTTCCCCCCGTTTTGGCTATTTCGGCTTGTGCTGCATGATCTGCAAGCCCTTCAACAGATTCAGCGCCTGCTGGAACTGGTAATCGTCGGCGCTGGCGTATTCCATGCGCTGCGGCATTTCGTCCTCGTTCTCCTTCTTGCCGCCCTTGTCCTTGCCTGGCTTGTCGTTGCCCGGTTTCGCGGCCGGCTTGGCCTCGCTGGCCGGCGCTTCCTTCTCGCGGTCGTTGTTCAGGTGGCGTTCGAGGTCCACTTCGCGGATGCGGCCGATGGTCGAGGCGTTGCCGCTGGCGGTTTCTTCGACGGCGATGTCGGGGACGATGCCCTTGGCCTGGATCGAGCGCCCTGACGGCGTGTAGTAGCGGGCCGTGGTCAGCTTGATGGCGGTATTGCCGGGCAGCGGCACGACCGATTGCACGGATCCCTTGCCGAAGGTCTGGGTGCCCATGATGACCGCCCGCTGGTGGTCTTGCAGCGCGCCGGCGACGATTTCCGAGGCCGAGGCCGAGCCGCTGTTGACCAGCACCACCAGCGGCACCTGCTTGATGTCGATGGGCAGGTTGCGCAGCGGGTCTTCCTGGGCACCACCCTGGGCGCCGCGCTGGTAGTCGCGCGGCCGGGCGAGGAATTCCTGCTTGGCGTCGGGAGCGCGGCCGTCGGTCGAGACGACCTTGACATCGGGCGGCAGAAAGGCGGCGGCGACGCCGATGGCGGCGTTGAGCAGGCCGCCCGGATCGTTGCGCAGGTCGAGCACCAGGCCGTTCAGTTTGCCGTTGCTGTCCTTGTACAGGTTGCCGATATGCTTGGCCAGGTCGGCGACGGTGTTCTCCTGGAACTGCGTGATGCGAATCCAGCCATAGCCCGGTTCGACCAGTTTGGATTTGACGCTCGCCACCTTGATGACTTCGCGGATCAGGGTGATTTCCAAGGGCTTGGCTTCGCCCTTGCGCAGAATGGTCAGCTTGATCGGGGTTTTGGGTTTGCCGCGCATTTTCTTGACGGCGTCGGTCAGGGTCAGGCCCTTGACCAGCGTGTCGTCGAGCTTGAAGATCAGGTCGCCGGATTTGATGCCGGCGCGATAGGCCGGCGTGTCCTCGATGGGCGAGATGACCTTGACCAGACCATCCTCCATGCCGACCTCGATGCCGAGGCCGCCGAATTCGCCCTGGGTGCCGACCTGCAAGTCCTTGAAGGCGTCGGCGTCGAGATAGGCCGAATGCGGATCGAGATTGGCCAGCATGCCGGAGATGGCATTGGCGATCATTTTCTTGTCTTCGACCGGCTCGACGTAGCCTTGCTTGATGGCGCCGTAGACCTCGGCGAAAGTGCGCAATTCGTCGATCGGCAGGCCGGGCGCGGCCTCCTTCTCGGCCAGGGCGGGGAGTTGCAGGCTGAGGATGGCGCCGGCCAGGAAGCCGCCGGCAATCAGGCTGATGGTTTTCGTTTTGCTCATTTCAAATTGGCCCATTTCATGGGGTCGATCGGTTGGCCCTGGTGGCGAAGCTCGAAGTATAAACCGGATTCCGGGTTGCCCCCGCTGTTGCCGACGGTGGCCACCGCGTCGCCGCCCTTGACCGCCTGGCCGACCTGTTTGAGCAGCGCATCGTTGTTGCCGTAGATCGACAGATAGGCGTCGCCGTGGTCGACGATCAAGAGGTTGCCAAAGCCGCGCATCCATTCGGCGAAAACCACCCGGCCATTGGCGATGGCCTTGACCTCGCTGCCGCTGCCGGCCTTGATGAAGAGGCCGCGCCAGACGCCGCCGCCCTCGCGCGGGGCGCCAAAGCGGCCGCTGACCGCGCCGCGCACCGGCAGGCGGAGCTTGCCCTTCTGGCGGGCGAAGCTGCCGTCGTTGGGCGCGGGTTCATAGCGGTTCTCTTCGCTGCGCGCCGTCGCGGCCGGCGCGCTCGCTGATCCTTCGCGTTCGGCTTTTTGCCGGGCCGCCTCGGCGGCGCGGGCGCGCTCGGCTTCGGCGCGGGCGGCCTGCGCCGCCTGGGCGGCGAGAATTTTGCCCAGGCGGTCGATCAGTTGGGTCAGGCGCTTTTCATCCTTCTGCAACTCGCCGATTTCCCGGCGCTGCGCCTTGACCTTGTTCGACACCTCGGCGTAAAGCGCCTTGTGCTCGTCGCGCTGGCGGCTCAATTCGCCGGCGCGCTGCTGCTGTTGCGCCTCGACCTCGGCCAGTTCGGCGCCGCGCTCGCGGGCGTCGGCGGCCAGGTCTTTTTTCTTGGCCAGGGTTTTGCCGATTTCATCCATCAAGTCGGCCCGGCTGCGGGCGATGGCCGACAGGTAGTGGAGATCGCGCGCCATCTGGTTCGGGTCGTCGCCATTGAGCAGCATTTGCAGTGAATCCGGCGTGCCGCGCAGGTATTGCTTGGTGAGCAGGCGCTCCAGTTGCGCCTGTTGCTGCCCCAGGGTGACGCCCAGTTCGTTCGATTGGCGTTCGAGATCTTGCAGATTGCGCTGCAACCGCCCGCGCTGTGCGGAGAGTTCGTGCAACTCGCGTTGCAGGCGGGAAATCTGACGCTCCGAGTCGCGCAACTGGCTGGCGGCGTCGGCCTGGCTCTCCTCGCTGGCGTTCAGTTCCTTGCGCAGCGTCTCGATGCGGTTGCGCAATTCGCCGAGATCGGCCTGGCGTTCGGCGATTTCCGGCGTTGGCGGCGGCGTGGTTTTCTTCTCGGCGCTGGCCGGCGCCATCCCCAGAAGCACAGCGGCCAGCAAGATCGCCGCCCGGCGCGCGGCGGCGCGTTCTGGTCGTTGGTGCATGGGGATCGGGATGGGATTGAGGTCAGCGAAACACAGGCCCTTATTCTATAATGGTCGGCTCGACGATAACGAGGTTTTGTCTTGGAACACCCTTTCTTCAACACCATTGAACAGCAAGAGCATATCGAGCAGGCGGCGCGCGCGCTGAAGTCGATCGCCCATCCGCTGCGGCTCAAGATTCTCTGCGTATTGGGCGACCAAAAGGCTTGCGTGCAGGAGATCGTCGAGGCGGTGGGCACCTCGCAAAGCAATATTTCCCAGCATCTGGCGATCCTGCGCGAGAAGGGAATCCTGACCACGCGCAAGGACGCCAACCGGGTCTACTATCGTGTCGGCGATCAGCGGATATTGCAGCTTATCGGTATGATGCACGATGTTTTTTGCGGCGAGGAGTCCGATTAAGTGCCCATGGAATTCATCAACCAGAATATTTTGCTGATTGCGGTCGTCGTGACCAGCGGTCTCGGGTTGTTGTGGCCCCTCATTGCCGGTTCGGCCGGCAAAGGTCTGGATCCGGCCGCGGCGACGCTGCTGATCAACCGCGAGGATGCCGCCATTCTCGATGTGCGCGAAGTCGACGAGTTCGCCGGCGGGCACTTGCCGGAAGCCCGCAACATCCCGCTCGGCAAGCTCTCCGAGCGCCTCGGCGAACTGGAAAAATTCAAGGATCGGGCCTTGCTCGTCTGTTGCGCCGCCGGCGTTCGCTCCGCCAAGGCCTGCGCCGAATTGCACAAAAACGGCTTCACCAAGGCGCATTCCCTGGCCGGCGGCGTCGACGCCTGGGTGGCTGCCGGCTACCCGGTGAAAAAGGGCGGGCGCAACAAATGAGCGCGCCGGTCCTGATGTACACCACGGCGGTGTGCCCGTATTGCATCCGCGCCAAGCAGTTGCTGAAGGCGCGCGGCGTGGCTGAAATCACCGAGGTGCGGGTCGACCTCGATCCCGAGCAACGCGAAAAAATGATGCAGCGCACCGGGCGGCGCACCGTGCCGCAGATTTATATCGGCGATACCCATGTCGGCGGCTGCGACGACCTGGTTGCCCTCGACGCCGCCGGCGGCTTGAAAGCGCTGCTCGCAGGTTCAGCCTCCTGACCATTCACTCCACTTTTTTGAAAGCCCATCATGGAACAAAACGAACCCCTTTTCGGCATTGAAAAACTCTACGTCAAGGATATTTCCGTCGAGGTGCCGAATGCGCCGGAAATTTTCCTCGAACGCGAGGCGCCGGAAATTCAGATTCAACTCAGCACCAACGGCCGCGCGATTGGCGAAAATGTCTACGAAGTCGTGCTGACGGCGACGGTGACCGCCAAACTCGGCGAAAAAACCGTGTTTCTGGTCGAAGTCGGCCAGGGCGGTGTCTTCCGCATCCAGAACGTGCCGCAGGAACAACTGGAGCCGCTGATTGCCGTGGCTTGCCCGAATATCCTCTTTCCCTATGCCCGCGAAGTGGTTTCCGCCGCGGTCAGCCGCGCCGGCTTTCAGCCGATCCTGCTGCAACCGGTCAACTTCGAGGCCATGTACATGCAGCGCGTGCAGGAGCAGCAAAACCAGGCGGCTCCCGCCGAGGCGACGCTTCAGTAAGGGCGGATCATGCCGCGCCGCCTGCTTGCCACCCTGTTGCTGGCCGGCCTTGCCGGGGCCGCGCTGGCCGGCGAATTCCGCACCGTCGAAGCGCCGGTCGCCATTCTCTACGACGCGCCGTCGCAGAAAGGCCAGAAGCTGTATTTAATCAAGGGGCAGACGCCGGTCGAGGTCATCGTCCGGCTCGATGGCTGGGTCAAGGTGCGCGACGCCGAAGGTTCGCTGGCCTGGATCGAGGCCGGCAACCTGTCCGAGCGGCGCAATCTGGTCGTCATCGCGCCGCAGGCAGAAATCCGCCAGGCCGACAACCCCGGCGCGCCGGTCGTCGCCGAACTGGAGAAATGGGTCGCCGTCGAATGGCTCGGCCCGGCGGCGCCGGGCTGGGTTCGCGTCAAACACCGCGACGGCGCCACCGGCTTTGTGCGCGCCACCCAGGTCTGGGGGCTGTGAGACTTTCCATCCTCGGCGCCGGCGCCTGGGGCACCGCGCTGACCATCGCCTTTGCCGGCAAGCATCAGGTCACCCTGTGGTCGCGCGAGGCGGATGTCGCTGCCGACCTGCGCGAGCGCCGGGAAAACCGCCGTTTCCTGCCTGGCCATCCGCTGTCGGCCGAAGTCGCGGTCACCACCGAGATCGCCGCCGCCGTGGCGGATGCCGAACTGCTGCTGATTGCCACGCCGATCATCGGTTTGCGGCCGACCGTCGAGCAATTGCGGGGCCTCGGCTGCCAACAGCCGCTGCTGTGGGTTTGCAAAGGCTTCGAGGCAGGCAGCGGCAAGCTGCCGCACCAGGTCGTCAGTGAGGTGCTCGGGCGTGCGGCCCTGTCCAGCGCCAGGTTTGGCGCGCTCTCCGGCCCCAGCTTTGCCGAGGAAGTCGCCGCCGGAAAGCCGACGGCGATCACGCTGGCCGCCAATGATCCCGAATTCGCCCGCGAAGCGGCGCGGCAATTGCACGGCGCTCACCTGCGCATTTACGCCAACGACGATCTGGTCGGCGTCGAGGTTGGCGGCGCGGTCAAGAATGTGCTCGCCATCGCCACCGGCGCTTGTGACGGCCTCGGCCTCGGCCTGAATACCCGAGCGGCGCTGATGACCCGCGGTCTGGCCGAGATCGCCCGCCTCGGCGTTGCGCTCGGCGGCCAGCGCGAAACCTTCATGGGGCTGGCCGGCATGGGCGACCTGATCCTGACCTGCACCGGCGACCTGTCGCGCAATCGCCGCGTCGGCCTGGCCCTGGCGCAGGACAAATCGCTGCCGCAAATCCTCGACGAACTCGGCCATGTTGCCGAAGGCGTCTACACCGCCCGCGAAGTCGATCGCCTGGCTCGGGAACGGCATGTCGACATGCCCATCAGCGCCGCCGTCGCGGCCGTGCTCGACGGCCGCCTGAGCGTGGCGCAGGCGGTTGGTCAATTGATGGCGCGCGATCCGAAAGAGGAATTGGCCTGAGCGGGCCAACGACGAGGTTTATCAACCCGGCAATCTCCTGCGCCGCTGGCCCCCACCCTAACCCTCCCCCGCAAGCGGGGGAAGGCCGGGATGGGGGGAGCAATGAAATCAGTTTGATTTAATTGCCGGATCAATAAACCGCACCGGCGAAGCCGCTCTGCCGCCAGGCCTCGAACACGGTCACGGCGGCGGCGTTTGCCAGGTTGAGGCTGCGCTGGCCTGCCCGCATGGGCAGGCGCAAGCGCCGCTCTGGCGCGAATTGGGCGAGAATTTCCGGCGGCAGGCCGCTGGTTTCGCGGCCGAAAACAAAAACATCCCCGGCCTGGAGCGCGGTCGAGAACGGGCTGGCGTCGCCCCGGGTCGTCATGGCGAACAGGCGGCGGCCGGCGAGCGCCGTCTGGCAGGCTGGCCAATCGGGGTGGCGGAGCAGACGGGTGTATTCGTGATAATCGAGTCCGGCGCGGCGCAGGTTTTTGTCGCCGATGTCGAAACCGAGCGGCTCGACCAGATGCAGTTCAGCCCCGGTATTGGCGCACAGGCGGATGATGTTGCCGGTATTGGGCGGAATTTCCGGCTGGTAGAGAACGACGGCGAACACGTTTAATTCCATTTCTATTTCAAACGGCAATTATTTGTATGCCGGGCGGCGCCAGCTTGTCATTCCGCGCGTAGTCGCGGAATCCATGCGGCGAGTGGATTCTGCGACTACGCTTCGCTCCGCGCAGAATGACGATTCTCGGCGGTTTGCTGTCGTCACGAGCGAGAAATGGAATAAAGCAATTTCGCTTCAAGTGGTTGTACTTCCCCCATCCCAACCTTCCCCCGCGCGCGGGGGAAGGAGCGAGATTCCCTCCCCTGCTTGCGGGGGAGGGCCAGGGAGGGGGGAGCGGCGCTTGAAGCCGCGCATGGCGTTCAGAAAAAAATGTCGGCATTTGAATCCAAACCGCTCTAAAGCACGAAGGCCGCGGAACTCGCTTCTGGCGCAGCGCCAGACAAGCCCGTAGCGAGCAGGTCGGGGATGAAGGCGGGGCAGTGAAAGAGAAAACCCTGGCCGCTGGCGATGCCGCTATGGGCGAGCAGCCAGGCCAGTTCGCTCTCGGTCTCGATGCCTTCGGCGATCAGATCGATGCCGAGCGCGCGGCCGATGGATTCGATGGCGCGCAGGATGGATTGCTGGTGGGGGCTATCCAGGATGCCGGTGATGAAGGAGCGGTCGATCTTGATCTCGTCGACGGTCAGTTTGGCCAGCAGCGACAGCGATGAATAGCCGACCCCGAAATCGTCGATGGAAACGCCGATGCCCGCCTCGTGCAGCAGCGGCAGGATATGGGTCTGAAAGGACGCGGTTTGCAGGAGGGATTCTTCGGTCAGTTCGAAGATGAAGTGGCGCGCCTGCCCCGATTGCGCGATCCGGTCGATCAGGGTTTTCATGAAGCCGGAGCGCGACGCCTGGGTGGCGGAGATGTTGAAGCTGTAGACGAGAGGCTGGCCGAAGCGCTGGTTGAGGCGCGGCAGGGCGGACAGCAGTTCTTCCATTTGCCGCAGCGCAATGTCGTCGAGCAGCCCGAGTTGATTGGCGATGGGCAGAAAGGCGCCGGGCAGGTGCACCGCACCTTGGGCATCGACCCAGCGCAGCAGGGTCTCGAAGCCGATGAGCCGGCCGCTGCGGATATCCACCCTGGCCTGTAGCGCGCAGTGAAACAGGTTGGCATCGAAGGCGGCGCGCAATTGCTGTTCAGCATACAAGCGCTCGGACAGGGAGCGGCCGAGCACACGGCTGAAGAACTCGACGCTGCCCTTGGCCAGCGTCTTGGCCCGGTACATGGCGGTGTCGGCGTTGCGGCGCAGCGTTTCATAATCGTGCCCGTGCACGGGATAGAACGCGACGCCAATCGATCCCGAGCACTTGACTTGCACGCCGTCGAGATCGAAGGGCCGGCGGAGCGCCTCGCTGATGCGCTGGACCAGGGAGGCGATCTCCTCCCTTTTCCTGAACGCATCCAGGACGACGACAAACTCGTCGCCGCTGATGCGGCCGAGAATGTCATGGGCGCGAATCTGCGTGCGCAGACGGTTGGCGATGCCGCGCAGCAGGGCGTCGCCGGTGGCATGACCATAGAGGTCATTGACGCGCTTGAAATCGTCCAGATCGATGAAGGCCAGCGCCAGCTTTTCGCCGGGCCGCTTGCGCGCCAGGCGTTCCTCTACCAGTTCGTGAACATGGGCGCGATTGGGCAGGCCGGTGAGTTGGTCGTGATTGGCGCGATGCGTGAGCGCCCGCTGGCTGTCGGAGAGTTGATCGGTCAGTTGCTTGAGCCGCTGGCTCTCCGCCTCGCTGTGGTGGGCATCACGCGCCGCCAGCGCATGCAGGGCAAGCAGGGAGAACTTGCGCGCCAGCGTGACGTCGGCGCGGTTGAAGCCCGGTTTGCCGCTGGCGCGCAGCAGGAGCAGCAGGCCGCGCCGGCCATGCTGGATGAGCGGCAGGTAGAGCGCCGGTTGATCCTTGCCGGCGACGAGGCCGGCGGCGGTCGTGCAGGCGGCGAGATCGTGGCTGCCCAGCGTCGCCACGATGCGGCCGTTCAACGCTTTTTTCAGCCGCGCGTCGGGTTGCCAGCGCGAGCCGATCAGATCGAAATTGCTGGAGGCAATGCACTCCATGGTCGGTTCATCGGCGTCGGATCTGACCAGCACAATGGCCTGCGCCACATCAAAGATGGACAGCAGCACGCTGAACACGCCGGCAAAGGGATCATCCTCGCTGGGCGTCATCAGGAGCGCATCGAGCGCATCGAGCAGCGTATGGGAATGGCTCGCCTCCTGGCGCAGCATATCCAGCTCGCGCTGCATCAAGACAATCGTTTCGCGCAGTTCCTCTGAATTCGCCATGTCTTCAGCGTCCGAAAACAAGCGCCGAAATCATCAGGTTGCCATGCGTGTCGCCGCTCAGCATCGGCCCCTGCTCGCCAAGGGAGAAGCAGCCGACGAAGGGCATGCCGCCGAAACTTTCGCCAATCGCCGCCGCCACCTTGTCGATCTGGTTGCCGGCAGCCAGCCGACTGCCAAAGCAATAGGAAATCCAGCCGCCCGCCAGGCTTTTCACGCCGTTCGGCAGCCCCGCCGCTGCCGCTGCCGCCACCTTGCCGGCGCGCTCGACCAGACGCCCCGGATCGCCGTGCATGCAGAAGACGCGGGTTCCCACGTCGACATTGGCAAAGGTGGACAGCGCGCCGTTTTCCAGAACATGCTTGGAAAGCACGAGGCGATATTGCGGAATGCCGCCGATCTTGCCCGTATCGACGCCCAGCGGGCAGGTCAGCGTTTCCACCAGGACATTGGCGCCGGGCGTCAGTTTGTGGTCGAGCGCGCCACCCAGCCAACGGTTATAGACTTGCGCCGCCGGCTCGCCGTCGATGGTCAGGATGACGCGGCCGTGGCTTGCTCCGGGCGCGGGCCGGGCGTCGGTCGAACCCATGCAGGCGGCGTTGGCGGCGACCTGGGTCACGACTCCGCTCGGGCCGGCCGGCTCGTAGCCGCACTGAAAGGCGATGCTGACGCCGCCGGAGGGAAAGAGCGCGCCGACCACGACGCCGCGGGACATCGGTCCAGCCGGCCCCAATTGCCGCCAGCGGCCGGCCATCTCGTTGTCGCCCGAACTGCCGCCGATGATCGGGCAACGATCCCCGACCACACGGTGCAGACCGGCGATGACCTCTTCTTCTTGTCCGGGCGCTTGATAGATCCAGATGAGTTCGGGCAGTTCGCCGGCGCAGCCGGCCTGCTCCAGCGCCAGATACAGCGCGCGCTCCGCCGCGCCGGCGGCATCATCCGCCAATTCGACGATGCCAACACCATATTCGCCATCCGGGTCGTCGACGATGAACAGGCCGATGGAGCCATCACCGCTCAAGCCCTTTTCGCTCATCGTGCCGAGAGAGGTCGTGCCGCCCAACACCGGAACGCCCGGAAAGCGCTCGCGCAAAAAAGCATGAATCTGTCGGTCATCATGATTTTCGCCGTAGAAGACACCGATGAAGGCGGGCGAGCCGCCAAGCTGCGTCATCTCCTTTGCCAGCTCATGAAGCGCCGTGGCCGTATCGGCCGCGCCAATGCAGATCGAATGAACCGCGACCATTTCTTCTTCTCCCTGAGGCAAAAATCATTTTGCCTATTGGATGATGCCATAACTATCAACCCGGGTTAAGCCGAGGCAATCCACAGGCTGGCCTCGCCGCCGCCTGCGGGATGGTTGGCGAAAGCGGCCTCGCCGCCGTGCAGGCGGGCGACCTCGCGGACCAGGGCGAGGCCCAGACCGGTGCTCTTCTTGCCGGTGGCCGGCCGGGGCAGCGAGTAGAAGCGGTCGAACATCTGCGCCAGCGCGTAATCGGGCGCGCCGCTGCCGTGATCGCGGATGGAGAATTCGGTTTTTTCGCCGCGCTCGCGGATGGCCAGCTCGATGTCGCCGCCATCCGGCGAGAATTCGATGGCGTTGTCGAGCAAATTGAGCAGCGCCTGTTGCAGCAAAAAGGCGTCACCCTCGATCGGACGGCTGCCCTCGACGTGTAACCGGGCATGCAGGCCGCGCGCCGCCAGGGCCGGCTGGCGCAGCGCCAGGCAATCTTCGAGCAGTTGGGCCGGTTGCAGCGTCTGCCGGCCTTCCGGCGCTTGCAACTGCTCGACGCGGGCCAGCAGCAGCAGGCGTTCGATGGTCGCCTGCAAGCGCTGCGCCTGCTCGCCGATGCTATTGGCGAAGCGCTGGCGATCCCCCACTGGCGGGTCGCCTTCGAGAATTTCGGCGGCGCCGCGAATGGCGGTCAGCGGGCTTTTCATCTCGTGCGTCAGGTTTTGCACGTAGCGCTCGACGTACTGCTTGCCATCGAGTTTTTCGCGCATCGTCGCCAGGGCGGCGGCCAGTTCCGACAATTGCCGGCCGCCGCCGGTCGGCGCTTCGGCCTTGTCGCCGCCGGCGACGGCGCGGGCGTAATCACGCAGGCGGTGAATCGACCAGCTCAGCCAGGCGGTGAACAACAGGCCGATGGCCGCCGCGGCGACCAGCAGAATCAGGCCGGAAGCCTTGACGCGAGCGGCGGCGCGCTCGATGTAGGGGAACAGGGAGGTCATCGGCTTGGCCAGCGACAAGACGCCAATCCGTTCGCCGTAATAAACGATGGGGGCCGCCACGTGCATCACTGAAGTCGCCGGATCGTAAGGGTCTTCGCGCGTCTGCCGGGCGCCGTATTCGCCGCGCAGGACGCGGGCGATGTCGCGCCATTGCGAAAAATCCTCGCCGACGGCGGCGTGTTTCGAGTCGTAGACGACAATACCGCGGGCATCGGTGACATAAACGCGCAGATCGACGCTTTCTTTGTGCACGCCGGAAATCTCGGCCCGCGGGCGGCGGCGCAGCGCCTCGCGCATGGCCTCGGCGAACGGCCCGTGTTCGATCTGGCCGGCGGCGAGGTCGGCTGCCGCCATTTCGGCGAGCACCTGGGCGCTATCGACCAGGGTTTCCTCGGCCGCCTGGCGGATGCCCGGCTCGGTTTCCTCGGCGAAGGTGTTGAGCACGAACCAGGCGGCCAGCCCGACGATCAGGAAATAGCCGAAGAACAGGCGGACGGAGATGTTCACTGGGCGCTCATTCCGTGTGCTGCCCCCACCCTAACCCTCCCCCGCAGGCGGGGGAGGGTTAGGCGCTCCTTCCCCCGCCTGCGGGGGAAGGCTGGGATGGGGGCTTGGTTAGTGTGCTTTCGCAGCGGAAGTGGCATTGAACAGATTCTCTGCCGACAGGCTGTAGCCAAGGCCGCGATGGGTGTGGATCACCTCCTCGTCGCGCACCGCGCGCAGCTTGCCGCGCAGGGTCTTGATGTGCGTGTCGACGGTGCGCTCCAGACTATCGCCGCCATCCTGCCAGACCGCCTCCATGATTTGCGTCCGTGACAGAATGCGCCCCGGCCGTTCGAGCAGCAGCGCCAGCAGCAGGTATTCATAGCGGGTCAGGTCGAGCCAGCGGCCGTGAAAGGCGATGCGCAGCCCGGCGCGGTCGATGGCGAAGCGGGCGCTGACTTCCGGCGGATTGTCGCTGGCGGGTTGCCGCGTGTCTGGCCGCTGGCGGCGCAAAATGGCGCGGATGCGCGATACCACCTCGCGCGGGCTGAACGGCTTGGCGACGTAATCGTCGCCGCCCAGTTCCAGCCCGACGATGCGATCCACCTCGTCGGCGCGGGCGGTCAGGAACAGCACCGGAATATCCGAATGGCGGCGCAATTGCCGGCAAACGTCGAAACCGCTCATGTCAGGCAGGCCGACATCGAGCACCACCAGCGCGAAATCCCCGCTTGGCGCTTGCCCCAGCCGATCGAGCGCGGCGCCGCCCAAGCCGCAATGCTCGCTGGCAAAGCCCTCGCCCCGCAGCGCGTAAGCCAGCGTGTCGGCAATGGCCGGCTCGTCGTCGACGATCAGGATTTTCATGCTGCCGGCCATGCGCCGCTCAGGCGTTCCTGCCCTTCTGCCAGAGCACGTCGCCACGGCCGCCGGCACGGTTGAGGGCGCGGCCGAGGATGAAGAGCAGGTCGGAGAGGCGATTGACGTAGCGGCGGGCCGGGTCGGATAACGGCTCGGCGTGGTGCAGGCGAACCACGGCGCGCTCGGCTCGGCGGCAGACGGTGCGCGCCAGGTGGGCGAGCGCCGCCGGGCGCGTGCCGCCGGGCAGGATGAATTCCTTGAGCATCGGCAGGCCGGCGTTGAAGGCTTCGACCTGTTCTTCGAGACGGGCCACCTGGCTGTCCTGGATCACGGCCATGCCGGGCAGGCACAGTTCGCCGCCGAGGTCGAACAGGTCGTTCTGCACGTCGAGCAGGGCGCCGCGCACGGCTTCCGGCAGGTCTTCGCAAAGCAGCACGCCGAGCGTCGAGTTGAGTTCATCGACTTCGCCGATGGCGTCGATGCGCAGACTGTCCTTGGTGGTGCGGCTGCCGTCGCCGAGGCCGGTCGCGCCGGCGTCGCCGGTGCGGGTGACGATTTTCGACAGGCGGTTGCCTTTGCGTTCGCTTGGGTTATTACTCATGGGGCGCTCTCCTCCTCGTAATCGGCGGATTATACTTTTCGCCCCCTTCCCCCGAGTGTCGCTCGCATGCCGAAATTCGCCGCCAATCTCAGCTTTTTGTTCACCGAGATGCCGTTTGCCGAGCGCTTTGCGCGCGCTGCCGCGGCGGGTTTCAAGGGCGTCGAAATGCTGTTTCCCTACGACTGGCCGGCCGACGAGGTGGCCGGATGGCTGCGCGCCGCCGGTCTCGAAGCGGTGTTGTTCAACCTGCCGCCGGGCGACTGGGCGGCCGGCGAGCGCGGCCTGGCCTGCCTGCCCGGACGGCAGGAGGCATTCGCCGAAAGCGTCGAGCGAGCGCTGACTTACGCGCGGCGGCTCGGTTGCCGACGCCTGCATGGCCTGGCCGGTATTCGCCCTGCCGGCATCGCCGAAACCGAACTGGAAGCGACCTACATCGCCAACCTGCGCCATGCCGCCGACCGTCTGGCGAGCATCGGCGCGACGCTGACCATCGAGCCGATCAACAGCCGCATCGACATGCCCGGCTACTGGCTCGACGACATCGGCCGGGCGCGGCGTCTGCTCGACGCCATCGGCCGCGACAACGTCGGCCTGCAACTCGATCTCTACCATGCCCAGATCCTGCAAGGCGATCTGGCGCGCACGATACAAAGTCACCTGGAGCGCATCGTCCACATCCAGATCGCCGACAATCCGGGGCGGCACGAACCGGGGAGCGGCGAAATCCACTATCCCTACCTGTTCGAGTTGCTCGACCGGCTCGGCTACGCCGGCTGGGTCGGCTGCGAATACCGGCCGCTGACGACCACCGCCGCCGGCCTCGGCTGGCTGCCGCGCTGAACCGGCGCTCGCCGGTTCAGCGTGATTCCGCTCAGGGCTTGATGGCGATTTTCAGCACGCCGTCGCGCTGGTTGGCGAAGAGGTCGTAGGCGGCCACGATGTCGTCCAGTTTGTAGGTGTGCGTCACCAGTACTCCGAGGTCGAGCCGGTTGGAAGCCAGCACGTTCATCAGGCGGCGCATGCGTTCCTTGCCGCCCGGACACAGCGCGGTGTTGATGCGATGGTCGCCCAGACCGGCGGCGAAGGCGTCGAGCGGAATTTTCAGGTCGGAGGAATAGACGCCGAGGCTGGACAAGGTGCCGCCCGGCTTCAAGACGCGCAAGGCCGACTCGAAGGTGCTCTGCAAACCCAGCGCCTCGATGGCCGAGTCGACGCCGCGGCCGCCGGTGAGGCGGAGGATTTCCGCCACCACGTCATGTTTCTGGAAGTTGAGCGTGATGTCGGCGCCCATCACCTTCGCGATGCCGAGGCGGTGATCGTTGCCGTCCACCGCGATGATGGTGGTCGCCCCCAGCAAACGCGCGCCGGCGGTGGCGCACAGGCCGATCGGGCCTTGGGCGAAGACGGCGACGGTGTCGCCCAGTTTGATATTGGCATTTTCCGCGCCCTTGAAGCCGGTGGACATGATGTCCGGGCACATCAGCACCTGCTCGTCGGTCAGGCCGTCGGGGATGGGCGCGAGGTTGGCCTGGGCGTCCGGCACCAGCACATATTCGGCCTGCGTGCCGTCGATCAGGTTGCCGAAGCGCCAGCCGGCGGTGGCCTTGTAGCCGTGGTGGCCGCATTGCCCGAGGGGGATGAGATAGCTGCCATCCTGCGATGGCAGGCCGTCCTGGCTGGCATAGGAGGCGAAGCTGGGGCAGATCGCGCCGGCGATCACGCGCTGGCCCTCTTGGTACCCCTGCACGGCGCTGCCCAGTTTTTCGATGACGCCGACGGGTTCGTGACCGATGGTGAGGCCGGGTTTGACCGGATATTCGCCCTTGAGGATATGCACGTCGGTGCCGCAGATGGTCGTGGTCGTGGTGCGAATCAGCGCATCGTTGGGGCCGACTGCGGGGATCGGCTTGTCGATCAGTTCGATCCGGCCCGGTGCGACGAAAACGGTTGCCTTCATTTTGCTCATGATGTTCTCACTGGAAATGGGATGAATGTCGTGCCGCCTGCTGCCAGGGGTTTTCGTCAGTGTCTGGCGGCGCTGGTTGCAGCTTACAATAAGCCGATGGAAACCGCCGAATCCCGCAGCGAAGCGCCTTTCGCCACCGACCGCGCGGCGCTGCTGCGCCGCCTGCAATGGACGCTGCCGGCGCATGGCCTGCTCAGCGCCGAAGAAGATCTTCGCCCTTACGAATGCGACGGCCTCACGGCCTGGCGGCAATTGCCGCTGGCCGTCTGCCTGCCGGAAAACGAGGGGCAGGTCATCGACGTGCTGCGCTGCTGTCACCAGCTTGGCGTGCCGGTGGTGGCGCGCGGGGCCGGCACCGGCCTCTCGGGCGGGGCGATGCCGCATGCCGAGGGCGTGGTGCTGTCGCTGGCGCGCCTCAACAAGATTCTGCGCCTTGATCCCACGGCCCGGCTGGCGGTGGTGCAGCCGGGCGTGCGCAATCTGGCGGTGTCCGAGGCCGCTGCGGCCTTTGGCCTCTATTACGCGCCCGATCCCTCGTCGCAGATCGCCTGCACGTTGGGCGGCAACGTCGCCGAGAACTCGGGCGGCGTGCATTGCCTGAAATACGGCCTGACCGTGCATAACGTGCTGCGTCTGCGCGTGGTCAGCATCGAGGGCGAAGTGTTCGAGATCGGCTCGGCAGCGCCGGATGCGCCGGGTTACGACCTGCTGGCCTTGCTGATCGGCTCCGAGGGCATGCTCGGCGTGGTCAGCGAAATCACCGTCAAGCTGACGCCGAAACCGGAACTGGCGCGCGTGGCGATGGCCTCTTTTGCCGATGTCGGCCAGGCCGGCGCGGCGGTGGCGGCGATCATCGCCGCCGGCATCATCCCCGCCGGGCTGGAGATGATGGACAAGGCCGCCACCGCCGCCGTCGAACCTTTCGTCCAGGCCGGCTACGATCTGGAGGCGGCGGCCATCCTGCTCTGCGAGTCGGACGGCGCGCCGGAGGAGGTGGCCGAAGAAATGGCCCGCATCACGGCCGTGCTGACCGCCGCCGGGGCCGGCGAAGTGCGCGTTTCGCAATCGGAGGCCGAGCGCCTGCGCTTCTGGGCCGGGCGCAAGGCGGCTTTCCCGGCGGTTGGCCGGATCACGCCGGATTATTACTGCATGGACGGCACCATTCCGAGAAAGCGTCTGGCCGAGATGCTGACGGCCATCGCCGCGCTGGAGCGCCAATACGGCCTACGCTGCGCCAACGTCTTTCATGCCGGCGACGGCAATTTGCACCCGCTCATCATGTACGACGCCAGCCAGCCCGGCGAGTGGGACAAGGCCGAGGCTTTCGGCGCCGAAATCCTCGAACTGTCGGTGGCGCTGGGCGGCTCGATCACCGGCGAGCATGGCGTCGGCATCGAGAAGATCAACCAGATGTGCGTGCAGTACGCGACGCCGGAACTGGAAACTTTCCATCGCCTCAAAGCGGCTTTCGACGAGGGCGGCCTGCTCAATCCCGGCAAGGCCGTGCCCAGCCTGCACCGCTGCGCCGAATACGGACGCATGCACGTGCATCGCGGCGAACTCAAGTTCCCGCAACTGGAGCGCTTCTGATGTCGCGGGTTGCGACACTCGACGACATCGTCGCCGCCATCCGCGCCGCCCACGATAGCCACACACCGCTGCGGCCACGCGGCGGCGGCAGCAAGGATTTCTACGGCGGCCTGCTGGCCGGCGACGCGCTCGATCTGTCCGGCCATCGCGGCATCGTCGCCTACGAGCCGAGCGAACTGTATCTCACCGCCAGAGCCGGCACGCCGCTGGCCGAAATCGAGGCGACGCTGGCCGAGCAGGGCCAGATGCTGGCCTGCGAGCCGCCGCATTTTTCCGGCGCGACGCTGGGTGCGACGTTGGGCGCGACGTTGGGTGGAACCGTCGCCGCCGGCCTCTCCGGGCCGCGGCGGATGCAGGCCGGGGCGGTGCGCGATTTCGTGCTCGGCGTCAAACTGATCGACGGCACGGGGCAAACGCTCGATTTCGGCGGCCAGGTGATGAAAAACGTCGCCGGTTACGACGTGTCGCGCTTCATCGTCGGCAGCCTGGGCACGCTCGGCGTGATCGCCGAGGCGACGCTGAAGGTGTTGCCCAGGCCGGTCGCCGAGGCGACGCGCCAATTCGCCTGCACCGAGGCGGAAGCCTTGCTGTGGCTGAACGAATGGGGCGGCCAGCCGCTGCCGCTGTCGGCGTCGTTCTGGCATGACGGACGGTTATCGCTGCGCCTCTCCGGCGCCGCAGCGGCAGTCGCCGCCGCCTGCCGCCGCCTCGGCGGCGAGCCGGTGGCAGAAGCCGAGGCCGCTTGGCAAGCGGTGCGCGAACAGACGCACGCCGCCTACGCCGGCCCGCTGCTGTGGCGTCTGGCGCTGCCGACCAGCGCGCCGCCCTTGGCCCTCGACGGCTTGCGCGCCAGCGAATGGGGCGGCGGCCTGCGCTGGTACGCCACCGACGCCGAGCCGGCGGCGGTGCGTGCGGTCGCGGCGGCGGCCGGCGGCCACGCCACGCTCTACCGCGCCCCGGAATCGCTGCGCTGCCGGGAAGGCGCTTTCGCGCCGCTGCCGCCGGCCTTGCTGGCGCTGCACCGGCGGCTGAAAAAGGTTTTCGATCCGCGCGGCATTCTCAGCCCCGGCCGTCTGTACGCGGAGTTCTGATGGACGCCCGCCTTGCCGCTCCACTGCGCGCCACGACCGCCGGCCGGCTGGCCGAAGAAATCCTGCGCCAGTGCGTGCATTGCGGCTTCTGCAACGCCACCTGCCCGACCTACCAGGCGCTCGGCGACGAACTGGACGGCCCGCGCGGACGCATCTACCTCATCAAGGAAATGCTCGAAGGCCGGGCGGTTTCGGCCAAGACCCGTCAACATCTCGACCGCTGCCTGACCTGCCGCGCCTGCGAGACGACCTGCCCGTCCGGCGTCCGCTACAGCCAGTTGCTCGCCATCGGGCGCACCGAGATCGAGCGCCGGCTCAAGCGGCCGTTGCGCCAGGCCCTGCCGCGCGCGCTGCTGAAAGCCCTGCTGCCGCGCCGCAACCTGTTCGCCGGAGCGGTTGCCGTCGGTCGGCTACTACGCCCGTTGCTGCCGCGCCGGCTGGCTGAACAGTTGCCGGCGCGGCCAACCGCCGCCGGGCCGTGGCCGACGCCGCGCGGCCGCCAGCGGCGCATGCTGCTGTTGACCGGCTGCGTCCAGCCGGCGCTGGCGCCCAACATCGACGCGGCGGCGGCGCGCCTGCTCGACCGTCTGGGCATCGAGTTGATCCGCGAACCCCGCGCCGGCTGCTGCGGCGCGATTCGTCATCACCTGGGCGATGCGGCGGCGCTGGCCGACATGCGGCGCAACATCGACGCCTGGTGGCCGCATCTGGCCGCCGGGGTCGAGGCCATCGTCGTCACCGCCTCCGGCTGCGGCGTCCAGGTCCGCGATTACGGTCATCTGCTGGCCGCCGATGGCGAATATGCCGACAAGGCGGCGCGCGTCAGCGCCCTGTGCC
>WQUQ01000186.1 GCA_009782025.1 Desulfobulbus sp.
CCCCCCGCGCAGATCGGCCTCGAAGCCGTGTCATGGCGGTGGTCACCGAGGTTTCATCCAGGAACACCCGTTGCCTACCTGCCAGGTGCCTGGATCGGCCAGCCATTGGCGGCGCGCCTGCTGGACATCCGCTCGCTCTTGTTCGCTGGCGTGCAACGTTTTTTTTAAAGCGCAAGCCCCATTTCTTCAACTGATACCACAGCCCGGATTGATTGATCGATACCCCTTCTTTTTCGGCGATGCGTTGGCACAGCTCCAACAGGGTGTAGCGCCGCAGAAATTCTGTCCAAACAAACGGGGCCGGCTCTAAGCTCAGTTGGTGGTGATGGGCAGAATCGAACTGCCGACCTATGGGTTATGAATCCATCGCTCTAACCGTCTGAGCTACATCACCACGCCAGAACCTATCAATTATAGAGGAGCGGCGACAGGATGGTCAAACAGGGCAATCGCATGAACGCCATCGTCATTGCTTCGGCAAAGATTTGCCCTGCGGGGGGGGCTCCTTCGTGTAGTCTTTTCTCTTTCTCAATCTTCCGAGCGCACCCATACGGCCATGACGGTGTAATTGTCCTGATTGAGCTTGGCGTGGGCGCGCACTTGGGCGTCGATTTGTTCGATCCACTGGCTTGGGTTGTCGGAGGATTGGAGCGTTTGCAGCAGACAACTATCGCCCAAGGGTTCCCACACGCCGTCGCTGCACAGCAGCAGCGCATCGCCTGCCAGTAGCTGCACGCGCTCGGATACGGTGATATCGAGATATTCCCGTGAGCCGAGCGCCGACAGGAGCATGTTGTGATGCGGATGCAGCCGCGCAGCTTCTTCGTCGATCAGGCCGCCGGTGACCATTTGCTGCACCACGCTATGGTCGACGGTGCGGCAGGCGAGCATGCCATCGCGAAACAGGTAAGCGCGGCTGTCGCCGGTGTGCGCCCAGGCAAATTCGTTTTCGTACAGGTCGAGCGCGACCAACACAACGGTCGAGCGCATTGCCGCGAGTTGGCCGCCTTCGGCCTGGCGAGCAATCACATCCAGATTGGCTTGTTCGAGCAAGCGGCGCAGGTTGCCGGCATCCAGCCCCGGCGCTGCGGCAAAGCCGCCGAGCACGCTGCCGCGCACGATGGCGGCGGCCACGTCGCCGCCGCCGTGGCCGCCTGCGCCGTCGGCCACCAGGCAGGCTACGAAGCGGCCATCATTCCATTGACCCAAGACATCTTCGTTGTACTCGCGATTGCCCCGGCGGGTGAGGCTGACGATTTCGACTTCCACGCGCTCTACCCCTCGGCTTGGCGGCCCGATTGCCCGGCGGATTCAAGCCGCGCCATCTGCTCTTCGTAGGCTTTTACGAAGGCTTTGCCGAAGACGCTGTGGAAATCTTCCTCGGCTTCGGTGGCGATTTCGGCATAGAACCGCACAAACTGATCCCACAGCTTGGCCTTGCGGTGGGCGGTAAAAAGATTGTCGAGCGTGGATTTGACGGCGATTCTTTTTTCCAGTTCATCCGGCGCAAAGCGCGTGATGAGCTGCGCCAGCGCGGCGCGCGTGCCGACCATGACGCCGAACTGGTGCGCGCGCAGATCATCGAAAGCGTCGCGCATGGCTTCACTGGCCGGCATGAAACCGCGTATGCCGGGGCCAAGCAGATGCGCCAGCGCAACTTCAACGCTGGGTGAGAACTTCAGTGGGTTGTTCGCTTGCACGGCGATCATGGTGACTTCGGCGCGTAGCTCCTGCTTGAACTCCTGGCGCGTGAGCAAGAGTTGCAGCGTGCCTTGAATAGCGTCGCGCAGGAGTATGCCGATGCGCTCCATGAGTTCGGGCGTCAGCACTTTGGGCGGATCGCGCAAATCTCCCAAGCCGCGCAGCAGAGCGGCCAGCAGCTCGTCTTCATCGGCGTGCGGCATGGCTGCGGGAGCGGCGGATTTCTCCCCGACCGGCATGGGCGGCGGAACCGGTGCAGCGATGATGGTTGGCGTTACCGGAACAGATGCGGGCGAGATGACAACCGGCGCAGGTTGAGCGACCGGCACAGACTCGGCAGCAGGCATGGCCTCGATGGCGCGCGGCGGCGCGAAGCCGAACTGCCCGATCGGCAAATGGTCGCCGTGCGGCGCGGGCGTGGGTGGCGCGATACCTCCCGCCAGCGCAGCCAGCGGATCGGCATTGGCGGCGGTATTGGGGTGGTGCAGCGGATCAGCCAGCGGCGACAGCGCCAGCGGATCGCCGCCCAGGCCGCCACCGCCGCCGAACAGGCTGTCGATACCGGGCGTGCCCTGGCCGGTGGGCATGGCGAGATCGGAGAAATCATCGAAAGCCCCCTGGCCGCTTGCCGGTGGCGGGTCGAACAGTGCTGCCGGTGCGGGCGAAGGAGCAAGCAGATCGGCGAAGGGATCGGGCGCGCCAGCGGGCAAGGGGATAGGCTCGGGCGCGACCGATGGCGCGGACGGCGGGCCAAGGCCGACCAGCAGATCGGCAAAAGGATCGTCGTGCGCGGAGAACGTTGCGGTCATGGACGAAGCCGCTGGCGCGGGACCGCCGACGGATACCAGTGGCGCGTCAGCCAGCATCCGCACGGTCAACTCGAAACTGCCGATCGTCAGCCGGTCGCCGTCGCCGAGCGGCGCTTCGTTGCCAGCGCCCAGCGCGCGGCCATTGCACAGCAGCGGATTACTGCCGCGATCAATGATGAAATAGCGCCCATCACGACACACCACCTGCGCGTGCACGCGCGAAACCGTGCGCTCGGGATCGTCGAGCGCCAGGGTGTTGGTGTCGGCGCGGCCGATGGTGCCGCCCGAGGAGTCGAAAAGGACCTGAAGCGGCTGCGGCGGCGGCGCGCCGCGAATCAAGCGAACACTGATCTGGAGTATGGTCAAAATCGTGAACTTGGCATCGTGGAGGTGGCATTCAAGGCGCGAGCATCAGCACTTTGGTCTGGCTGGGCACCAGGCGGCAACCGGGCGCGTTGGTGCTGTTCTGTAACGACATGCTGGTCAGGCGCGTGGCCGGCATGCCTTTGAGCAGCACGGTGAAGGCGCCGGTCAGGTGGCGGCTTGGCCCCATGACCATGCCCGAAGCCACGCCCATCGCCACCCCGGCATTGTCGCCGTTGCTCATCGGGATCGTCGTTCCCATGTTGTGCGCTGGCGCCCCCATGAAGAGGATGGTCGGCACGTTGGGAATCGCCATCGGCCCCATGGCGATATTCGGATAGGGGATCGGTACCGGCACGGGGGGCGTGAGGCAGACATCGGGGAAGGCGAGATCGGTTCCCATGAGTTGGCAGTTGGCGAACATGGCGGAATTGCTCCTGGATTCATCCGAGATGGATTTGCTCGCCGTCCATCTTGACCAGATTGCTGGCGTCGGCGATGAAATTTTGCGCGGAAAGCTGCATGGTCTGTTCCGCCCGGTAGTCGATTTGCCGGCTGCGTACCTGATCGGGGCCGTCGACGGTGCGTTGACTCCAGCGCGCGAATTGAATCAGCCGTTCGGCGAAGGATTCCAGCAATTCGCCGATGACCTTGATTTTCGTGAAGGACAAGACCGCCTCCTGTCCCACGCCGGTCAGTTTCTTTGCGGCAAGAACGGCTTCCCCGGTGTGCGCCGCCAATGTCCTGGACTCCAGGCGCAGCGTGTCGGCGCGCAAGATCAAGGCGCCTTGCTCCACCTCGATGCGGCTGCCAGCCGGCAGGCAGACGCGGCTATTCGCATCGCTCCCCCGTTCCAGGACAGCGGTGGCATACAGCCCCCCGGTCAGATCGCCGCAGAACCAGATGCGATCGCCGACTTCCGGCGCCAACAGGCAGCTTGCGGCCCGGCGGAGGGCAAATACGCCACGCCCGCTTTCCACCGTGTATAGCCCATCGGCGCGTGATTGCGATACCACGATTCCCGTGCCCTGGACAGGTTGTTCGCAAATCTGAAGCAAGGGATCATCTCGTGTACTCATCATCAAATTCCTCGTCTGGATACAGGTACGGGCCGCCACTGCTCGGCGGCCAGTAATTCGGGATCGTTTTCCAGTGCGCGTGCCCGATCCGTGAAGCGCGCGCCGCCGTCCTCGATGACATGCAGTTTGGCGCGAAACATTTGCGCGCCGCTCAGATCGGCCTCGCTGAGGTCGGCATGCGAAAAATCGGCGTAGGTGAGATCGCAATCCGTCATCATGGCACCCGGCAATGTGGCATTCATCCAGTTGGATTGATATAGATTGGCCGCCACAAAGCGTGCGTGTGGCGCTTTCGCACCCACGAACAGGGCTTGCTTGAGCATGGCGTGATCGAATGTCGCCGCGCTCAGGTCGGCGTCCATGAAAACGGCATTAGGTCCGTGGGCTTTGTCGAACCGGGCCGCTCCCAGCTTGGCGCCCTGAAAATTGGCGCGGTTCAGATCAGCGCCAGAAAAATCGCTGCCCGAAAGATCGCTACCCATGAATTGCGCGTTGATGAAGCGTTGCCCGGCAAAGCTTTTTCCCGCCAGGTTGCAGCGCATGAAAACAACGGTCGAGAACTTCGCGCCGGTGAAATCGCATTGCCGCAGGTCGCATTCCATCAGCACGGTACGCACCAACTGGGCCTGCGTGAAATCCATTGCCCCGACACTGCTTTCCACATAACTTACCTTTTCGAGCGCGGCGTTCCTGAAAAGAACCTTGTTGAGCTTGCACTTTACAAAGTTCACAAAGTCCAGTCGCGTATCGGTCAACGCGAGACCATCGATCGCGCAGTCGATGAAATTCAGGTTACTGGCCTGTATGCCAGCCATCACGATACGCTCGATTTTCGATTCCAGGAAGGCCGTTCCGGCAGCAATACATTGGCTCATCTCGGTACGGACGAAGCGACACTTCAGAAACTTCGCATCGGTCAGGTCGGCGCCAGTCATTTTCGCGCCGTCGAACACACAGCGATCGAATATCGTGGCGGAAAGATCTTCCCCGGTAAAGTCCATGTTGGAAAGATCCTGCTCCAGCACAGGCTCGGCATTCTGGACGCGGCGCAGAATTTCGGCTTTATCCATCGCTCAACTCTTTATTTCTTCGGGGCGATGGCGGGGGTAGGTGCGGGCGCGCGTCAGCAGGGCGCCCTCCATATCCACGCCCGCGCCGATGCACACACGGGCGAAATCGCTCTGGAACAGATTGGCATGGCGATAGTCGGTATTCGTCAGGATCGCATGCTGGAACACTGCCTCCGCCAGATTGGCTGATGCGAGGCAGGTATCGGTCAGGGTGGCGCGCACGAAGCGTGACCTGCGCAAGTCCGCCTGTGCGAAATCGGCGCGCGACAGGTCGCATTCGCTGAAATCCGAACCCGTCAGGGTTGCGGCGCGAAATACCGCATCACTGAGCACATCGCCCCGGAAGTTCATATCGGGCAAATGCGCGCCCGAGAAATCCGCGCCTTGCAGCACGCAATCCTTGGCGAAAACGCCCGAGTCGATACGCAAGCGCTGAAAATTGGCGCGAACGGCGGTGATGGTCACAAAGGCGCATTTCTCGAATTGTGCGTCGGAAAAATCGACGCCCGACAGATTGCATTCGAGAAAAACCGCCTGCTTGAAGCGCCCGCCTGCGAAGCAGCAGCCGCGCAGATCGCGTTGCATGAAGACGATCATGCTTTCCGCGTGAGCCTGGGCGCAGTCGATGCCAAGCAACTCCGCCTCGTGCAAACGGATGCCGTCCAGTTTGGCCCCGCGCCAACTTACGTCCAGCAGTTTGGATAACTCGAAATTGGCGTCCGTCAAATCCGCTTCGCTGAAATCCGCCTGTTCGATGCGCGCCGCGCCCAAGTTCGCGCCACGCAGATTGGCGCGACGGCATTGGGTGGAAATCAGGGCGGCGTGGGCCAGCACCGCGTCCTGAAGGTCGGCGCCATCGAGCAGGGTTCCGGTGAGATTGGCCTTTTCCAGCAGCGCGGCATTCAGCTTTGCCCCTTGCAGATCCAGTCCGGAAAGATCGGCGCCGGTCAAATCCCAACCGGCAAAGTCGCCGCCGGCGGCGTGGCGCGCCATGACCCTCTGGCGCAAGGCGAGCGCGGCCTCGCCGTGCACGGCGTCGGCGGCAAGCTGCCGGTGCGCCGTCATGCGGTAAGCCATGAGCGCCTTTTCCTGACCGTTGCGCCATTGCGCCTGCACTTTCGGATCGGCCAGCATCTGTTCGAGTTCGCCGACATCGCTGCCGCTGGCGTGGCCGCTCTCGATCAGGGTCTGAAAGTCTTTGACCAGATTATCGGCGAGCGGCTTGGGCGGACCGCGCGTTTCCAGCCCCTGCATTTCGCGTTCGATGACGTGGAAATCATCGCGCCCGTTTGCCTCGAACAGCGCGCGAGCCTCGTCGATGGCCTTTTTCTTTTCCTGCTCGGCCTTCGCGCGCATCTCGGCGGCCTGCGCCTCCATCTTCGCCCGCAGCGCGATCAGATCGTCCAGATTCTCGACCTTGGGCGGCGGTGGGCCATCGACCGGCGGGGCATGTTCGTCGGGATCGAGTCCGTAGGACGCCACCTCGGCGCGCACCGACTCGCGCTCGCGGCGACCGCGCGCCAGCCCGCGCTCCAGCGCCCGGTTTCCCGTTGCGGCGAAGTCGATCAGGGGCGTGACCCAGCCATCCGGTGTCAAATCCTCCTCGCGCAACGATTCCAGCACGCCGTTCTCGTGGTCGAGCCGCTTGTCGCGCACTTTGAGGTAGTGCTGCGGGTCGCGCGGTTGGGCCAGGGTTTCGATGGCGCCGAGCAGATGCACGATGTCGGCTCCGTCGTCCTCGGCGATCTGGTGCATGCCCTGAAAGACCAGGATCACGCGCTCCTCGTCGGGGAAGAACCACAGGGCGCGCAGACTGCTGGCGACCTCCTTGAATTTTTCTTCCCCACCGACCCGGTGCGTGACGAACAGGCGGGTACGCAGACTAGGCAGGGCACCCGTCAAGTGTGGCTGGGTCGGGTGCATGTTGTGGAAAACGTAAGCCTCGTCACCCACAAAAGGCGTTTGTTGCCGCTGATCCAGCGGCGCGATATTGAAGGCACCGGCCCAATCCACATCCGGCGCAATGGCAGGGAAATGGGTCTTGAACCAGGCATCGTCATAGGTACCGCGTTTGGCGGCACGCTGCGGCCATAGGCTGTCGATGGCTCCGAAGCCGGCGGGCCGACCGGGTGAGTTGGGTGTCATCAATACCTGATCCGGGTACTCGATATGCGGCAGTGGGCGCACGCGGACATTGCCGAGTTCTTCGTCGGCCATGCCCATGCCCAGCGGGTTGTCCGGGCAGGCCGCGCCGCCCCAGGTGTGCGCCCAATCCAGCGGCAGGCGCTCGAAGGGCTGCGCCGCACTGGGTCGGTCGCCATTCCAGAAGCGGTCGCCATGCACGTTCAACTGCTTCTTCAACCCGCCGACCTCGGCTCTGACCGCGCAAGCGTTGCGTTGCTCTGTCTGCGGATAGGCATGGCCGCAGAGCAGGTACTCGGCGCAGGCGCGCGGCATGCCTTCTTCCAGCGCTCCCGCGCCTTCGGGGCGGGCAGCCCAGAAAGTCCACAAATTCTTTTCCGGCCACAGCTTGCGCTCTTCACCCAGCGACAGCATCAGCAGCGCGGAGACGCCCATCCAGGCGCGGCCCTTGAATTCGAAGCAGCGCGTGAGTAGCGACAACGGCATGGGTTTGAAAACTTTCATCGGCGTATACCCACCCTAATCATCATAAATGGATCTCGCTCGATGCCCCGGAGATAAAAGCAAGCCACTGTACGGTTTCAACGGCGGTTTTCTTGATCAGGGTCGCAGCCACCTTGTTCTCTGCGCCCGTCTTGCTAAAACTAATCCCGGTAACCTGATTGGACATTCCGGTGGCGCTATTGCTTATACCCGTGGCTCCAATAGCAGTACCTACAATTTCAAATCTAAGTCCATAGAGCCATTTTTTTGTCCCACCGTATTCACCTAACTCCATATCGATAATCTTCGTCCCGCCCGGCGCGATGACGTTGAAGCCCCCCGTGGCGGTGAAGGTTGTTGGCCCAGTCGAAGACACCGTAATCGGCCCCGTGACGGTCTGCGTCAGGCCCGCTCCGATGGTTTCCGTCCTCGCCGCACCAACCTTGACGGTTTCATTGGCCCCCACATTCAATTCCCGATTCGCTCCGATGGTCACCTTTTCATTGGCGCCGACGTCTTCCGTGCGGTTGCCGGCGATGGCGATGGTCTCGTCGCCGCCGACTTCTTCGGTGCGGTTTGCACCGATGGTGATGTCTTCGTCGTTGTTGACGACTTCCGTGCGGTCGTTGCCGATAGTGATGATCTCGTCATGGCCAACCATTTCCGTGCGGTCGTTCTTGATGTACGTGTCTTCGTCGTGGTCGATGGTTTTCTTGCGGTCGTGGCCGACCCAGTGAGTTTCATTGGCTTCGACCTCGATATCCTGGTTGCGCTCGGCATGGAGAAAGACCTGCTCGCTGCCTTTCTTGTCCTCGAAACGGAATTCGTTGCAGTTGGCGGCGCTGCCGCCCGGTGTCGAGCGCGTCCTGAAGCCGCTCTGTGTCGGCGTGTCGAAGGGGATGGGTTGGTCGTCGTTGTAGAGGCGGCCAACGATGACGGGCCGGTCGGGGTCGCCATTGACGAAGTCCACCAGCACTTCCTGCCCGATGCGCGGCATGAAGTAGCCGCCCCAATTCTTGCCGGCCCAGGGCTGCGAGACGCGAATCCAGCAGGTGGAATTCTCGTCCTTCTTGCCGTAGCGATCCCAATGGAATTGCACCTTGACGCGGCCCATGTTGTCCACATGCAGTTCCTCGCCCGCCGGCCCGGTGACGATGGCGTTCTGCGGGCCGGGCATGGTCACGCGCGGCGTCAGGCGCGGCGGCCTGAACGGGAAAGCGGCGGGTAGCACGGTGATGAGAAAGGCGCTGCTGCCCCGCCCGTCGGTACGCAGTTCGGGCGTGTCGTCGATCAACTCGAGGAAGGCGTCGAGGCGTCGTGCGTTGACTGCGTCGTCGGCAAGCGCCTCGTGCAAGGTGGCGGTTAGCGATGGCTGCGGCGTTTGTTGATTGGGCATGCCCTCGTAGCCGGGATGGCTGACGACGAAGGTGCAGGCGGCGATCAGGTAGTCGCCGTCGCGCGTGCCGTCGGGGTCGCCCTGGAAGGTGAAGGTGCGGCCCACGCCGACATCGGGCCAATGGGTCAGCGCCCAGTGCCGTTTGTAGGACGATTCCAGCTCGTCCATGCGTAGGGGGGCGCTGTTATCGGCCCGGTAGCTCTCGCGATAGCCACCTGGGTATTCAAATATTTCGAGATCGTCGAGTTCGTGGCTTTTGGTGACATCGCTTTCAGAACTCAGCAGCGTCTTGACGTGCTCGTAGAACACATCGCGCGAGGCGTATCGACCACTGTCCAACTGCTGGGCGCTGATCCAGCGCACGATGCAGTCGTGGCGCGCCTCGCTGGCATTTTCGGCGGCATATTCCAGGGTCTTGCTGACTGGCAGACTGGTGTGCGCTACGGGGCTTTCATCCGCCAGGCGCATGGCATCTGGAATATCGTGGGCATCAAACCAGTAGTAGATACACTCATCTTCAAACAGGCGTGACAGGTAGTGGTAATCGCTTTCCTGATGCTGCACGCAATAGGGCCGGGGGTCGTAGGGGTTGATCATGCCGTCGGGCTTGATTTTCTGGATGGCCTTGATCGGGCTGTCGTCGAATACTGCCTTGGCAATGTCCAGCACCGGTTTGTCTTGCAGAATGCGCGAATTGACGCGCTTGGTGAGCAGCCAGAACCACGAGCGCAGCACGATGCGGTATTCAAAATAACGCCCCGCCTGGCCCAGGCGCGTGAAGCGCACCGCGTGGCCCTGGCAATGACGCTCGTGTTTGTTGCCGTCATCGCCGAAGAAGTCGATCACCACGTCGAAGGCGCGGCCCAGAACATCGTTGGCTTTGATCTGGCGGTTGCCAGACAGCACCGTCAGTTCGTAGAAGGAGGGGCGCGAAAAGGTTTCGTGGCCGACGATGCGCCAGAATTTCATGTCGGGCGCGGCGGGCGAGTCGCTGTTGATATGGAAAAGTTCGTCGGCCATGATGCGCCTTTCAATCGAAGTTGTAGGTAAAGTCGCTGACTGTCACATCCAGCGCGACGTGGTAGCGTTCGTCCATCATGTCATGCCTCTCGTCTTGCCGTCACCAGACGGCCTTCGACCGGCTTGCCGCCTTCGGTGCGCAGGTGCACATGCAGCATGGCCGCGAGCGAAAAACCGGCGCCGTCGAAGGTCTTGCGCAGGTAGTTCTCGTGGTGACTGTAGCGGCCATGCGGTTGCAGGCGGTAGGCAGCGTCCTGCTCGTGCGCCTCAACCGTGAACACCAGCGCACCGCCCGGCGCCAGTGCATGCGCCGTTGCGTCCGCTACGGCGCGCAGGTCACCGAAGTAGCACAGCGTGTCGGCTGAGACGATCAGGTCGTAACTCGCGGGCGGCAGCGTGGCGATGAAGGCGGTCAGCTCGGCGTGGGTGAGCGAGTGATAGATCTGCCGTGGCCGCGCCTTGGCGAGCATGCGTTCGGATAAATCGACGCCGTCCAACTGGCGCGCATAGGGCGCCAGCAGCGGGCCGCACAGGCCGGTGCCGCAGCCGGCGTCGAGCACGCGCAGCACGCCGCCCGGTTGGCCGTATACCCCGGCTACGGCCTGTTCCACCAGCGCCGGAGCGCGGTAGTGCAGGGCGGCCAGCTTGGCGTCGAAGCTGTCGGCAAAGCCGTCGAACACGGTTTCGACGTAGGCATCGGCAGCGCGTTCCGGCACCGCTTCGCCCGAGCAGGCGGCGAGGTGATGGAGCGCGGCGGGGTTGCCGGGGTCGTCCTTGAGCCAGTCGCGGTATACCTGCGCCGCCTCGTCGATGCGCCCGAGCGTGTAGTAGGCCATGCCCAGCGCCTCGCGCGCCGGCTGGTGGCCGGGCTTGAGCACCAGCGCCTCGCAGAAGCTCAACATCGCTTCTTCCTTGCGGCCCAGGCCGGCGAGCAGGTTGCCCAGGTTGGTGCGGGCATCGACGTAGTTGGGGTCAAGCTCGATGGCGCGGCGGTAAGCCGCTTCGGATTCGGCGGCGCGGCCCTGTTCGCGCCGCAGCACGCCGAGGTTGTTGTGCACGTCGGCGCGCTCCGGCTCCAGGCGCACCGCCTGCTCGTAGGCGTCGGCGGCGGCGTCGAGTTGGCTGCTTGCCAGCAGCACGTTACCGAAGTTGTTGTGCCAGTCCGGCACCGTCGGGGCGAGCGCCAGCGAACCGCGCATCAACGCCAGCGCCTCATCCGTGCGCCCGCGCTGGTGCAGCAGCAGGCCGAGGAAGTGCTGGGCGTCGGCGTTGCCGGATTCGAGGGCCAGCAGGTTGCGGTACAGCAGTTCGCTGGCGTCCAGCCGCCCCTCGCGGTGCCAAGCCACGGCCAAGCCGAGCGCCTGCTCGGGGCTCATTTCAAATTGCGGCGGGGCGGCGGGTGAGGTGAGGACGGTCATGGGGGCAGAGGAGTTGGGGGGTAGTGTTGAACCCAGATTTCCCATTTGCCCTTGGTTCAAATGGGAACCGATAGCGCAACTCATTGATTGTCAAGGCGTGTTGGTTCAGACTCCACGAAGAGATAG
>WQUQ01000187.1 GCA_009782025.1 Desulfobulbus sp.
CGGCCCGTTCAGATCATCGGCGCTTCTTCGTCCTGGAAGTGCTGGCGGATGTCCAGCACCTTGTCCCAGCCGGCGAGCAGGGCCTCGACGCAGAGCGGATCGAAATGCCCGCCGCGCCCTTCTTCAAGGTAGCGGATAGCTTCATTCAGCGGCCAGGCGCGCTTGTAGGGGCGCTCCGAGGTCAGCGCATCGAACACGTCGGCCACCGTGACGATCCGCCCGAATAGCGGAATCGCCTGCCCTTTCAATTGGTGCGGATAACCGCTGCCATCATATTTTTCGTGATGCGAGATGGCGATCGAGGCGCCGGCGCGCATGATCTCCGAGTGGCTTTCCTTGAGCAGTTCGTGGCCGAGGCGGGTGTGTCCTTTCATCACCTCGAACTCCTCCGGCGTCAGCTTGCCCGGCTTGAGCAGGATGAAGTCGGGAATGCCGATCTTGCCGACATCGTGCATCGGCGCGGCCTCAAGGATCAGTTTCTGGGTGGCGGCATCAAGGCCGAGGCCGTGGGCGATGATCCGCGAATAATGCGCCATGCGCTGGATGTGCGAGCCAGTTTCCGGGTCGCGGAACTCGGCCGCCCGCGAGATGCGAAAAATCAGTTCGCGCTCGCGCTCGCGGATTTCCCGGGTGCGCGCCTCGACCTGCTCATCCAGATATTTGGCGCGGTCGGCGAGGAATTTCTGCCCCTGGCGCAGGGACAGCATGTTGCGGGCGCGCGCCGAGAATTCCATGTGGTCGATCGGCTTGATCAGAAAATCGTTGGCGCCGCCGAGCAGGGCCTCGTAGCGAACGTCCTTCTGGTTGTTGGCGGTGACCATCAGCACCGGGATTTCATCGCGCCCGTGCAGCGCCCGGAAGGCGCCGATGAAACGCAGGCCGTCCATGTCCGGCATCATGTAATCGACGATGACCAGATCCGGCACATGCTCGCGGCACCAGTCGAGCGCCAGCAGCGGATTGTCGAACAGCACCGGCTCGCAGTCGCCGAGCTTCTGCACCAGCGCCTTGATCAGCGTCAGGTTGATGTCGCTGTCGTCAATGATGAGCACGGTGTGCATGGGAAACAGGGGCGGCGGGGGCGATGGCAGCAGGAAATGCGGCAAGTATATAATGCCTGGCCATGAAACTATTATTCGACATTTTTCCGGTGATCCTCTTCTTCGGTGCTTTCAAGTACGGCGAGAAACAGCCGGAACGGGCCGCCGAGTGGCTTGCCGCCCTGCTCGGCGCCACCGCCGTCAGCCCGCAGCAGGCGCCGGTCCTGCTGGCCACGGTGGTGGTCATCGCGGCCACCGTCATCCAGGTCGCCTGGGTGCATTTTCGCCACGGCAAGGTGGACAAGATGTTGTGGATGAGCCTCGGCATCGTCGTCATTTTCGGCGGCCTGACGCTGGCCTTTCGCAACGACGCTTTCATCAAATGGAAGCCGACCATCCTCTACTGGGCGTTCGCCGTCAGCTTGGCGTTCTCCAGCCTGGTCATGAAAAAGAACGCCATTCGCGGCATGCTCGGCGAACAGATCAGCCTGCCCGAAACGGCCTGGAATCGCCTGAATCTCGCCTGGATCGGCTTCTTCGCCGTCATGGGCGTGCTCAATCTGATCGTCGCCTTCAACTTTTCGACCGATACCTGGGTCGATTTCAAGCTGTTCGGCGTCACCGGCCTGATGCTGCTCTTCATCCTCGCCCAGGGCATGCTGCTGGCGAAATACGTCGAGGAGGAAAAATAATGCTCTACCTCATCCTCGGCGAGGATCGCCCGGATGCCCTGCCCGCCCGGCTGGCTGCCCGACCCGCCCATCTCGAACGCCTGCGTGCCCTACAGGCCGAAGGCCGCCTGCTATTAGCCGGCCCCTGCCCGGCCATCGATTCGCCCGACCCCGGCCCGGCCGGCTTCTCCGGCAGCCTGATCGTTGCCGAATTCGCCTCGCTGGCCGCCGCCCAAAACTGGGCCGAGGCCGATCCCTATGTCGCCGCCGGCGTCTATGCCAGCGTCGCCGTCAAGCCATTCAAGAAAGTCCTGCCCTGATGACGGCCAGCGCCGCCGACCTGCTGCACCGTCGTCTGGCGGCGCTGAACCCCACCGCGCTGACCATCGCCGACGAATCCAAACGCCACGCCGGCCATGCCGGCGCGCGCGAGGGCGGCCACTTTCGCGTCGACATCGTCGCCGCTATTTTTTCCGGCCGGGGTACACTCGCTCGTCATCGTCTGGTCTATGATGCGGCTGGCGATCTGATGCGCGGTCGTATCCATGCCTTGAGCATCACCGCCCGCGCCCCCGACGACGTATAATTTCACCCCCCTCACCTGAAGGACATTACATGCGCAAACTCTCCCCTCTGGCCGCCCTGCTCGTCGCTGGCGCCATACTTTCCACGCCGGCGCTGGCTGCCGATAAAACCTTCGTCACCGTCAACGGCCAGGCGATTCCGCAATCCGTCTACGACGCCTTCATGACCGAGCAGAAGATCCAGGGCGCCCAGGATGGCCCGGAATTGCAAAACGCCGTGAAAGAAGAACTGATCCGCCGCGAACTGCTGGCGCAGGAAGCCAAAAAGCGCGGCCTGGACAAAAAAGACACCGTGCCCGGCCAGATCGAACTGGCCAAGCAGGCCGTGCTGATCCGCGCCTATCTGACCGACTACATGCGCGCCAACCCGATCACCGATGACCGCCTGAAGGCCGATTACGAGAAACTCAAGGCCGTCATGGGCGGCACCGAATACAAGGCCCGTCACATCCTGGTCGATAAGGAAGACGACGCCAAGGCGATCATCGCCAAGCTCGACAAGGGCGAAAAATTCTCGGAACTGGCCAAGCAGTCGAAGGATCCGGGTTCCAAAGACAGTGGCGGCGACCTCGGCTGGAACTCGCCGGCTGCCTACGTCCCGCCTTTCAGCGAGGCGCTGACCCTGCTGAAGAAGGGCGAATACACCCGGACGCCGGTCAAGACCGATTTCGGCTACCACGTGATCCTGCTGGACGATTCGCGCCCCTCCACCCCGCCGCCGTTCGAGCAGGTCAAGCCGCAGTTGCAACAGCGCGCCAGCCAGCAGCAGGTCGAGCAACTGGTCAAGGATCTGCGCGCCAAGGCCAAGGTCAACTAAGCGACTCAAGGCCGCTCGCCATGCCCGCCGCACGGGTGTCCAATGCCCACCTGCCGGTGGGCATTTCTTTTGTTCGGCGCCAATCGTGTTCGCGCATCTGAAAAAACTGTTCGCCCGTCCGCCGCGCGTCATGCCGCCGCGCCAGGCAACAACGCCGGCCACGGCCGCGGCAAAGCCAGGCGACGCCATCTTCCTCCGCCGCGATGCCGTGTTCGACCGGCGCGGCCAACTGGCCGGCCATCTGTTTCACACGCGCGGCGCGCTGCCGGCCACGCTCGACGACGCCGCGCGCCGGCAAGCCGATAGCGCCTTGCTGGCCGCCCTCAATGCCAGCAAGGCGGCCTGGAACGCCAATCTGGCGTTCATTTCGCTCAGTTCGGCCAGTCTCGATCTGGCGGCGGTGGATGAACTGCGCAGCGCCAACCTGGCGCTGCTGCTCGATCTGGCGCCGATTGCCGATGCGGCGCAGGAAGCCGCGCTGATCGCCCGGATCGAAGCACTGCACCGGCGCGGCATCGCCATCGCCCTGCTCCGGCAGCCGAAGCACCCGAGCTTCGGCGAGATCATTCATCTGGCCGATTACGGCGCCGTTCCGGTCGCCGCCACCGAACCCAGCCTGATCCGCGATTTCTCGATCGCCTTCCGCGCCAGTCGGCAAGGCCGGCCGGTCGACCTGTTCGCCGTCGACATCAGGACGACTGACGAATATCGCCTCTGCCACCTGTGGCATTTCGACTATTTCCACGGCAGCTTCGCCGCGCAGACGTCGCCCGCCGCCGACGAGGCCGCCGTCGACCCGCACAAGATGCAGTTGCTGCACGCGCTGCACCTGCTCCAGAGCGACGCCGAGACGGCCGAGATCGCCGCCGCGCTGCGGCAAGATCCGCCGCTCGCCTTCCGCATCCTGCGCTACCTCAATTCGCCGTTGCTCGGCCTCGACCACCGCGTCGAATCGCTGACGCAGGCCCTGACCCTTCTCGGCCGGCAGCGCCTGACGCGCTGGCTGGCCGTGCTGCTGTTCGCGGTGCGCGAACCGGCGGTCGGCGACTGGCTGCTGATCGAAAGCGCGCTGACCCGCGGCCGCCTGATGGAATTGCTGGGCCAGACCCTACTGCCCGGCCAGCCAGCCGACACCCTGTTTCTGACCGGCATCTTCTCCCGCCTCGAAGCGCTGCTGCGCCGGCCGCTGGCCGAACTGCTGGCCGAAATACCGCTGGCTGAAGACGCGCGCGCCGCCCTGCTGCACGGCAACGGCCCCTGCGCGCCGCTGCTGGCCCTGGTCGAAGCCGCCGAATCCTTCGACCCCGCACGCATCGCGCCCCACGCCGAGGCCCTGGCCATCTCCGCCGATGCCGTCAACAGCGCCTTGCTCGCCGCCACCGCCTGGGCCAGCGAGGTTTCCGAGCATTGGGGTTAGCGCGCCGTGGCGCCGCCGGGCGAAAATTGATGCAGGTGAATGC
>WQUQ01000188.1 GCA_009782025.1 Desulfobulbus sp.
ATTGAATATTTCGCACCTTACCGTGAGGCCGGGTATGTCGCTCGTCAATCAATTTGCCGCCTATGCCGATTGGCGCGCTGGACTATCGTCCCATATCGGCCAGTTCCGCCAGTGGCTTGGCGAAAACGAATTGTCCGACGCCCAGGTCGACCTGCGCCTTTCCCAGTTGCTCGAACGCTTGCGCGAGGATCGCCTCAACGTCGCCTTCGTCGCCGAGTTCTCGCGCGGCAAGTCGGAACTCATCAACGCCATCTTTTTCGCCGAATACGGCACCCGCATGCTGCCCTCGTCGGCCGGCCGCACCACGATGTGTCCGACCGAGTTGCTGTACGACGCCGCCAAGCCGCCCGGCATCGAACTGCTGCCGATCGAGACGCGCGCCGCCAGTTCGGGCATTGCCGAATACAAGCGCTTTCCCGAGGAATGGAAAGTCATCGCTTTCGATGTCGAAGCGCCGGACACGATGCAGGATGCGCTGCGCCAGGTCAGCGAAACGATCCGCGTCACGCCCGCGGAGGCGACCCGCCTCGGTTTCTCGGTCGGCGCCGACGACCTCGATTTCTACCGGATCGACGATGACGGCCAGGTCGAAATACCGCGCTGGCGTCATGCCGTCATCAACTTCCCGCACCCCTTGCTCAAACAGGGCCTGATTATTCTCGACACGCCCGGCCTCAACGCCATCGGCGCCGAGCCGGAGTTGACCCTGTCGCTCTTGCCGAACGCCCATGCCGTGCTGTTCATCCTCGGCGCCGACACCGGCGTCACGCAGTCGGACATGACCATCTGGCGCGACCACATCCGCGCCGGCGGCACCGCCCGGCGCGGCTGCATGGTCGTGCTCAACAAGATCGACGGGCAGTGGGACGAACTGAAAACCACCGCGGAAATCGACGCCGAAATTCAACGCCAGGTCGACACCAGCGCCAACCTGCTCGATCTGCCGCCGAGCCAGGTCTTTCCGGTCTCGGCGCAAAAGGGACTGGTCGCCAAGATCACCGGCGACGCCGCCCTGCTCGAACGCAGCCGGCTCGAACGGCTGGAGACGGCGCTGTCCGGGGAACTGATTCCGGCCAAGCGCGACATCGTCTGCGACAACACCGAGAGCGAATTCGGCGATGTCAACCGGACCGTGCGCGGCTTGCTCGCTGCCCGCCTGGCGGGCCTGCGCGAGCAACTGGCCGAATTGACCGAACTGCGTGGCAAGAACAAGGGCGTCGTCGAATACATGATGGGCAAGGTGCGCGCCGAGAAGGAGGAATTCGAGGCCGGCCTGCAACGCTATTACGCCGTGCGCAGCGTGTTCTCGACGCTGACCAACAAACTGTTCAGCCACCTCGGCCTCGACACGCTGCGGCAATTGACGCATGAAACCCGCGCCGTGATGCTCGAAGCCACGTTCTCCACAGCGCTGTCGGGCGCCATGAAGCGCTTCTTCGCCCAGGCGCGCCAGGCGCTGACCCGCTCAAACCAGGAGGTCAACGAGATTCTGGCGATGATGGCGGCGGTCTACAAGCGCTTCGCCGTCGAGCACGGACTCAAGCTGGGAACGCCGACGACCTTTTCATTGCTGCGTTACCAGAAGGAACTCGACCGCCTGGAAATCTGGTGCGGTAATCATCTGAACACCGTGGTCAGCCTGATGACGACAGACAAGAAGAACATCACCCAGAAATTTTTCGAGGAAGTGGCATTGCAGGCTCGTCACGCTTTCGAGCACGCCAACCGCGATGCCGAGACCTGGCTCAAGGCGATCATGGCGCCGATGGAAACCCAGGTCCGCGAGCACCAGATCCAGTTGAAACGGCGGCTGGAAAGCATCAAGCGCATCCACCAGGCAACCGACACGCTGGAAGACCGGATCAGCGAACTGGATGGCGTCGAGGAGGATCTGTTGCAGCAGATCGAGGAACTCAATGTGCTTGCCGCTCGCATCGGCGAACTGCTGCGGCCGGCCGAAACGACAACGGAGCGCGAGGCTGCCTGAAACGGCCTCGACGGGCAACAAAAACCCGCGCCAGACGCGGGTTTTTGTTGCTACGGCGGCGCTCGTTCAGGGCCGCTTGTTGCCCGTCAGCTTTTCGTACTTGGCCCAGAGCGTCGCTTCGCTTTCGACGTTGCCGGGGTCTTTCGGGATGCAATCCACCGGGCAGACCTGGACGCACTGCGGCTCGTCATAGTGGCCGACGCACTCGGTGCACTTGCCGGGGTCGATCTGGTAAATCTCGTCGCCCTGGGAGATGGCCTCGTTCGGGCACTCCGGCTCGCAGACGTCGCAGTTGATACATTCATCGGTAATCATCAGGGACATGGTTTTCCTCTTTCGGTTAAGCGGTGGTCATCGCCCGCAGGCGCTTTTCGACACAAGGTTGGACAAATTTGCTGATGTCGCCGCCAAAGCGGGCGATTTCTCGGACCATGGTGGCGGAAATGAACATGTACTGCTCACCCGGCGTCAGAAACACCGTTTCGATCTCCGGGTGGAGGCTGCGATTCATGCCCGCCATCTGAAACTCGTATTCAAAATCGGATACCGCGCGCAGGCCGCGAACGATGACCCGGGCACCCTGGGCGCGCGCGAAATTCATCAGCAGCGTGTCGAAACCGATGATTTCGAGATTGGGGATGTCATGCAGAATTTCTTTCGCCATGTCGACCCGCTCCGTCAGCGAAAAGCGCGGCTGCTTGGACTGACTTTCGGCAATGCCCAGAATCACCTTGTCGAACAGATTGGCGGCGCGCCGGGCCAGATCCTCATGCCCGCGGGTGATGGGGTCGAAGGTGCCGGAATAGATTGCCGTGCAATGATGAAGTTTGCTCAAGCCAACCGCCGCAACAGGTGAAAATGAACTTCCCCCGCCTGGCCCTGGCGGATGGTTCGCCAGTCGCCAAGCGCTGTGATGTCGTGTTCCGCCTCGACGTAAATCGCCGCATCCTCATTCAGAACCGCCGGTAAAACCCCCTCCAGGCGGTCGATCCAGCCGGATTGATAAGGCGGATCGAGAAAAATCAGGTCGAATTTCGCTTGGGTCGAAGCGAGATATTGTAGCGCATCCCCGCGCACGATCTCTACCGTCGGCGGTTTTTGCAGCAAAGCGTAATTTTCTTGCAGCGCCGCCAGCGCGCGCGGCGCTTTTTCCACCATCACCACCCGCGCCGCGCCGCGCGAAGCGGCCTCGAAACCGAGCGCGCCGCTACCGGCGAACAGGTCGAGGCAGTGCTGGCCATCGAGTGCCTGACCCAGCCAGTTGAACAGCGTTTCACGCACACGATCCGGCGTCGGACGCAGACCTTCGCTGTCGGGAAATTTCAGCAGACGGCGGCGAAAACGGCCGCCGATGATGCGGACGGTGTTCAATCGGCGGCGACGGTCACGATGCGCAGCGCCTGCGGCTGGACGTGGCGGGCGAAGGCGGCCTTGACCTCGGCGGCGGTGACGGCCTTGACCCGTTCCTGGTAACGGTCGAGGTAATCGAACGGCAAGCCGTAGAAGCCGATGACCGCGACGTTGTCGAGAATCTTGCGGTTGCTGTCCAGACGCAACGGGAAGCTGCCGCTCAGGTTGGCCTTGGCGGCGGCCAGTTCCGCCTCGCTCGGGCCGTCGGCGAGGAAGCGGTCGAGCGTCTCAAGCACCAGCCCGATGGCCTCGCCGGCCTGGCTGCGCTTGGTCTGCAAGCCGATCTGGAAGGGGCCGGCCTGCTTCAGCGGCATGAAGTAGCTGTACACGCTGTAGGCGTAGCCGCGCTTTTCGCGCACTTCCTGCATCAGACGCGAGACGAAGCCGCCGCCGCCGAGCGTGTAATTGCCGACCAGCAGCGGGAAGAAGTCGGGGTTGCCGCGCTCGATGGCCGGCAGGCCGAGGTGGATATGCGCCTGCGTCGCCGGATGGGCGATGGCCGTGGTGCCGCCCGCCCCGACCGCCGGGGCCGGCGGCAGCGGAATCGCTGCGCCGGGCGGCAGACTGGCGGCAATCTGCTCGGCGATCTGTTCCGCCTCGCCCCGCGACAGGTCGCCGACCAGCGTGATGCTGGCGTTGGCGGCGGTGTAGTGGCGGGCATGGAAGGCGGCCAGATCGTCGCGGCTCAGGGTGGCGACCGATTCCGGCGTCGCCTGGCGGCCGTAGGGATGATCCGGGTAGAGGGCGGCCCAGAACGCCTTGCCGGCGATGCTGTCGGGCCGGGTCATGGCCTCCTTGAGGCCGGCGATGGTGCGCGTTTTCTCGCGTTCGAGAATGGCGGCCTCGAAGCGCGGCTGGGCGAGCGCCGTGCGCAGGATGTCGATGGCCGCCGCCTGCTTGTCCGGGGCCGACAGGGTGCGCAGGGAGACGCTGGCGCGATCGGTGTCGACGCCGCCGCCCAACTGCGCGCCGATGTCGGCCAGTTCCTCGGCGATGGCGGTTTCGTCGCGAGAACCCGCGCCAAGATCGAGCAGGGCGTGGGTCAGGGCGGCGAGGCCGGATTTGCCGGCCGGGTCGAACATCGAGCCGGCGGCGAAATCGACCTGAATATCGAGCATCGGCAAGCCGCGGCTGGCGACGAACTGGACGCGCGCGCCAGCGGCGGTGGTCCAGTGTTCGATGGCGACGCCGGCGGCAGCCGGCAGGGCGGCGAGCAAGACGAGGAATATGGTCAACAGACGAAAAAACGGACGGATCATGGCGCGGCTCATCAGTGGCGGGTCGGCAAGGTTGGGCGATGCGGCTTGCTGTCCAGCGGTTGCGGGTCGAGCACGCCGATGGTCAGCGTGTCGTCATTGAAATACTTGCCGGCCACCGCCTGCACCTCGGCGGCGCTGACCGCCTGGAGTTTTTCCCGCATGCGGTCGAGCAGGCGGTAGGAGAGGCCGACCGCTTCGATCTGGCCGATTTCCATGGCCTGACCGAACACCGAATCGAGTTTGTACACCTCGCTGGCCAGCAGTTGCGCCTTGGCCCGCTTCAATTCGGCGTCACTGACGCCCTCCTGGCGCACGCGCGCGATCTCGGCGCGCAAGGCCGCTTCGAGATCGGCCACCGTCTTGCCGGCGGAGGGCGTGCCGGAGAGGTAGAACATGCCCGGCCCGCGCGCCGTGGTGTCGTAATCGACGCCCGCCGACAGCGCCACCTTGTCCTCGCGCACCAGTTTTTTGTTGAAGCGGGCGGCATCGTGGCCATCGAGAATGGCGGCCAACATTTGCAGCGCGTAAGGGTCGCTGTCCTTGTCGATGTCGCGCAGCACCGGCGCCTTGTAGCCCATGACCAGCATCGGCAGTTCGGCCGGGGCCTTGACCGTGATGTGGCGCGGCCCTTCCTGGAGCGGCTCGGCCGTGATCCGGCGTTGTGGCAGCGGGCGGCTGGCGAGCGGGCCGTAATATTTTTTCGCCAGCGCAAAAACCTCGTTGTGGTCGACGTCGCCGGAGATCACCACATAAGCGTTGTTGGGCACGTACCAGGCGTCATACCAGGCTCTCGCGTCGGCGGCGGTCATGGCCTCCAGATCGCTCATCCAGCCGATGATCGGCCGCCGGTACGGGTGGGCCATGAAGGCGACGGCGTTCATCTGCTCGAACAGCTTGGCGTGCGGGTTGTCGTCGGTGCGCATGCGGCGCTCCTCCATGACCACCTTGATTTCCTGGGCGAATTCCTTGGGATCGACATTGAGGTGGCGCATGCGGTCGGCCTCGAGCTGCATCATCTCGGCCAGTTTTTCCTTCGGGATCTGCTGGAAGTAGGCCGTGTAATCGCGGCTGGTAAAAGCGTTGTCGCGACCGCCGGCAGCGGCTACGCGCTTGCTGAATTCGCCCGGCCCGACGCTCGGCGTCCCTTTGAACATCATGTGTTCGAGCACGTGGGCGACGCCGGAACTGCCATCGGTTTCGTCCATGCCGCCGATCCGGTACCAGACCATCTGGACGGCGGTCGGCGCCCGGCGATCCTCCTTGACGATGATGCGCAGACCGTTGTCCAGCGTGGTTTCGTAAGGGTTGGCCAAGGCCGCGCCGAGCAGCCAGGGGCCAAGCAAGGCAATGAGAAGTTGAAGTCGTATGCGCATGGGGATAGGTGCTCTCTGCTAAAATCTGGGGCTGATTTGCTTTGATTCGCACGGCATCTTAACGGCTTGCCGCCTGCTTGTCAGCCTGCCCTGAGACCCCAGTTTCCATGTTCAGTTTCCTGAAAAAAACCGCGCCGGATGTCAAGGACGAATCCGCCGCCGCTTCTGCACCCACGCCTGCTGCGCCCTCGTGGCGCGAACGCCTGTTCCAGGGCTTGGCCCGCACCCGCGCCCAGTGGGGCGGCAAGCTCAAGTCGATCTTCGCCCGCGGCAAGGTCGACGACGAATTGCTCGAAGAACTGGAAAGCCTGTTGCTCACTTCGGATGTTGGCATCGAAGCGACCACTCACTTGCTCGACGAATTGAAGAAAGCCGCCAAACGCGACAAGCTGGAAACGCCCGAGGCGATCCAGCAGGCGCTGGCCGCAGCGCTGCTCGAAACCCTGCAACCGCTGGAACAGCCGCTCGAAATCGGCAGCGATCATGGTAACCATCGGCCCTACGTCATCATGATCGCCGGCGTCAACGGCGCGGGCAAGACGACTTCCATCGGCAAACTCGCCAAATATTTCCAGAGCCAGGGCAAAAGCGTGCTGCTGGCCGCCGGCGACACCTTCCGCGCCGCCGCCCGCGAGCAGTTGCAAACCTGGGGCGAGCGCAACAACGTCACGGTCATCGCCCAGGAATCAGGCGACCCGGCAGCGGTGATCTACGACGCCATCTCCGCCGCCAAAGCGCGCAACATCGACATCGTGCTGGCCGACACCGCCGGGCGGCTCCCCACCCAACTGCACCTGATGGAAGAAATCGCCAAAGTCCGCCGGGTGATTCAAAAAGTGGAGCCGGACGGCCCGCACGAGACGCTCCTGGTGCTCGACGCCAACATCGGCCAAAACGCGCTGGCCCAAGTCAGGGCCTTCGACAAGGCCATCCACGTCACCGGCCTCATCGTCACCAAACTCGACGGCACCGCCAAGGGCGGCGTTATTGCAGCCATCGCCCGCCAATGCCCGAAACCGATCCGCTTCATCGGCATCGGCGAGCAGATTGACGATCTGCGGCCTTTTTCGGCCAGGGATTTTGTTGAGGCGTTGTTTGAGTAAACGTTGTAGTGGATGACTCAAACCGCCATTCCAACCTTCCGGTGGCGTTGGGTGCGCTGTCTGTGTAGAATCACGCACAAGGAGTTACACATGGCTACCAACCTGGCAATCGATCCGAACATCCTCGAACGAGCCGTTCAAGTCAGTGGCGAGCGCACGAAAAGAGCCACCGTCACCAAGGCGTTACTGGAGTTCATTGCCCGCCGGGAACAGCAGCGGGTGGCGGATCTGTTCGGGAAATTCGAGTGGGATACATCGTTCGACTACAAGGCGGAACGGTCGCGTAGCCAATGACCCTTCTCGTCGATACCAGTGTTTGGTCGCTGGCGCTTCGCCGCGACATTCAGGCCAGCGAACCGCAGGTGCAGCAACTCAAGAAGGCGTTGCTGGGTTCAGAAATCATCGTTACGACCGGGCTGATTCTGCAGGAACTTTTACAGGGTTTCCTCGGCCCCAGGGCGCAGACCCAGATTGTCGAACGCTTTGCCGCCTTGCCGCTCCTCCAGCCTGACCGGGATGACCACATCAACGCAGCGATCTTGCGCAACACCTGCCGCCGTGCAGGCGTCCAACTCGGTACCGTCGACGCTTTGCTGGCACAGCTTTGTATTCGGCACGATGTGATACTGCTTACGACCGACAAGGATTTCACACGGGCCACTGAGCATTGCCCGCTCCGCGTATGGTCAGCCTGAGTTGCACTCAACCCGAACGAATTCACCGCCGCCTTACCCCTTATCCATGATCGTCGCCAGCAACCTGACCAAACGCTACCCCGGCGGCTTCGAGGCCGTGCGCGATGTCAGCTTCGAGATCAGCGCCGGGCAGATGGTGCTGATCGGCGGCCATTCCGGGGCCGGCAAGACGACGCTGGTCAAGCTGATCGCCGCCATCGAACGGCCCACCGCCGGCAGTCTGGTGGTCGGCGGGCAGAACCTGTCGGCCCTGCGGCGCAGCGCCATTCCCTACGTGCGCCGGCATTTCGGTCTGGTTTTTCAGGATCAGAAATTGTTGTTCGACCGCAGCGCGCTGGATAACGTGCTGCTGCCGCTGTTGATCGCCGGCCTGCCGCGCCGCGACGCCATCCGCCGCGCCCAGGCGGCGCTCGACAAGGTCGGGTTGCTGGCGCGCGAGAAGGCCAACCCGATCGCCCTTTCCGGCGGCGAGCAGCAGCGCCTGGCCATCGCCCGCGCCGTGGTCAATCGGCCCACCGTGCTGCTGGCCGACGAGCCGACCGCCAATCTCGACGCCGAATCAGCGCGCGCCATTCTCGATCTGTTCGCCGATTTTCATCGCGTCGGCGTCACCGTCGTCGTCGCCACCCATGATGAAAGCTGGATCGGGCGCTACCATCCGAATGTCCTTCGCCTGGATCGCGGGAGGCTGCTGTGAGCGCCTGGCTGACCCAGCACCGCGCCGCGCTGGCGAGCGCCTTCCGCCGGCTGTTCGCAACGCCGATGAGCACCGTGCTGTCGCTGCTGGTGATCGGCATTGCGCTGACCTTGCCGGCTTTCGGCTACGTGCTGCTCGATAATTTGCGCGAACTCGGCAGCCGCGCCGCCGGCGTCAAGCAGATCAGCGTGTTCATGGAAACCAGCGCCAGCCGCAAGGACGCCGACGAAATCCAAAACCGGCTACGCCAGGCCGGCGGCCTCGGCTGGCGTTTCGTGCCGCGCGAAGAGGCCCTGCAACGCTTGCAGCAAGCCGAGGGCATGGCCGAAATCGTCGCCAGCCTGCCGCGCAATCCCTTGCCCGACGCTTTCGTCATTGAACCGAAAGACACCGAACCAGCAGCCCTTGAAGCCCTTGGCCAGGAACTGAGCCGTTGGCCGAAAGTCGCCCACGTGCAACTCGACTCGGCCTGGGTCAAACGCTTCGACGCCTTCCTGCGTCTTGGCCGGCTGGCCCTGGCGCTGCTTGCCGGGCTGTTCGCCGCCGGGCTGGTGGCCGTCACCTTCAACACCATCCGCCTGCAAGTCATGGCCCAGGCCGCCGAAATCGAGGTGGCGCGAATGATCGGCGCCACCGACGCCTTCATCCGCCGGCCGTTTTACTACTACGGCGCGCTACAGGGCGCTTTGGGCGGCCTGCTCGCCGCCGCTCTGGTGCTGGGCGGACTGCGCCTGCTCAACGGGCCGGCCGGCGAACTGGCGGCGCTTTACGGCGCCGCTTTCGCCCTGCAAGCGCCGGCCGCTCACGGCGTGGCCGTGCTCGCCCTCGGCGGCGCGCTGCTCGGCTGGCTTGGCGCGCAGTTGTCGGTCAGCCTGTCGCTGCGACGGTTCGATTAAACCTAAAAACCGTGGTTGGACGCGCCTGAGCAGGCCGTCATCGGGTGGACTGGCAAGGCGTAGCGGCTTCACCCAAATGGCGACGCTCATCAAAGCCGGGAAAGGTTGTGCTCATGCGGATTTCGCAAGGATCACAAGCGGTCAACTACGGTTTTTAGGTTAAAGCAGCGGCCGGCTGGAGACCAGCACGCCGTCCTCGTCGGCATACAACCATTCGCCGGGGTTGAAGGTGACGCCGCCGAAGGTGACGGCGATGTTGCGTTCGCCGACGCCTTTTTTGATGCTTTTTTGCGGATGCGTGTTGAGCGCGCGCACGCCGAGGGCGATGCCGGCGATGTCGCCCGAATCGCGGATACAGCCGTACACCACGACGCCGGCCCAGCCGTTTTTGGCGGCCAGGATCGCCAACTGGTCGCCGACCAGGGCGCAGCGCAGCGAGCCGCCGCCGTCGATGACCAGCACCTTGCCCTGGCCGTTTTCGGCAAAGGCTTCACGCACCAGCGAGTTGTCCTCGAACAACTTGAGCGTGGCGATCTGGCCGCTGAAGCTGGCTTTGCTGCCGTAACGCTGGAACATCGGGGCGACGACGAAGAGGCTTTTACCGAGTTCGGCTTCATGGGCGTCGCAGAGGTCGGGGGTTTTGAAGGTCATGGTTTATCTCCCTGGCAGAAAAAAAGCCATGCGGCGCATGGCTTGTTGATATGAGGGTGGATCAGGCGACGGCGGCTTCGCTCTTTTCTTCGGCGAAATCGAGGCGAATCTTGCCTTCGGCGTCGAGGTCGACGGTGACCTCGCCGCCGCTGGCCAGGCGGCCGAACAGCAGTTCGTCGGCCAGCGCCGAGCGGATCGTGTCCTGGATCAGGCGGGCCATCGGTCGCGCGCCCATCAACGGGTCGAAGCCTTTTTCGGCCAGATGTTCCTTGACCGCCTCGGTGAAATGAGCCTCGACCTTCTTCTCGTGCAACTGTTCTTCAAGCTGCATCAGGAACTTGTCGACGACGCGCAGGATGATGTCGTGATCGAGCGGCGCGAAAGAGATGGTGGCATCCAGGCGATTGCGGAATTCCGGCGTGAACAGCCGCTTGATTTCGGCCATTTCGTCGCCGACCTGCCGGCTGCTGGTGAAGCCCATGCTGGATTTTTGCAGGTCGGCGGCCCCGGCATTGGTGGTCATGATGATGACGACATTGCGAAAATCGGCCTTGCGCCCGTTGTTGTCGGTCAGCGCGCCGTGATCCATCACTTGCAGCAGGATGTTGAAAATATCCGGGTGGGCTTTTTCGATCTCGTCGAGCAGCAGCACGCAATACGGTTTTTTGGTGACCGCCTCGGTCAACAGGCCGCCCTGCTCGAAGCCGACGTAGCCCGGCGGCGCACCAATCAGCCGCGAGACGGCGTGGCGCTCCATGTATTCGCTCATGTCGAAGCGCAGCAATTCGATGCCCATGCAATAAGCCAGTTGCCGGGCGACCTCGGTCTTGCCGACGCCGGTCGGGCCGCTGAACAGGAAGGAGCCGATGGGTTTATCCGGGTGGCCCAGCCCGGAGCGGGCCATCCTGATCGCCCGCGTCAGCGCGTCGATGGCCTTGTCCTGGCCGAAAACGACGGCTTTGAGGTCGCGGTCGAGGTTTTTCAGCGCGCCGCGGTCGTCCAGCGTCACGTGTTGCGACGGAATGCGGGCGATCTTGGCGACGATTTCCTCGATGTCGGTCTTGCTGATGGTCTTTTTCTGCTTCGACTTGGGCAGGATGCGCTGGGCGGCCCCGGCTTCGTCGATGACGTCGATGGCCTTGTCGGGTAGATGGCGGTCGGTGATGTAGCGGGCCGACAGTTCGGCCGCCGATGAAATGGCCGTCGCCGAATACTTGATGCCGTGGTGCGCCTCGAAACGCGCCTTCAGCCCCTTGAGAATCTCCACCGTCTCGGCCACCGACGGCTCGGTCACGTCGATTTTCTGGAAGCGCCGGGAAAGTGCGCTGTCCTTCTCGAAAATGCCGCGAAATTCGGTGTAGGTCGTCGCCCCGATGCACTTCAACTGGCCGGTGGACAGCGCCGGCTTCAACAGGTTGGAGGCGTCGAGCGTGCCGCCGGAGGCGGAACCGGCCCCGATCAGGGTATGAATTTCGTCGATGAACAGAATCGCCTCCGGGTTATTGCCCAGTTGCTTGAGCACGCC
>WQUQ01000189.1 GCA_009782025.1 Desulfobulbus sp.
TCTGCTCCTGCGCCCACGGTGCGGGCCGGCGCATGAGCCGCAGCGCGGCCAAACGGCGTTTTTCCCGCTTCGATCTGGAAGAACAGACGGCGGGCATCGAATGCCGCAAGGACGGCGGCGTGGTGGATGAAATTCCGGCGGCCTACAAGGACATCGACCGGGTCATGGACAACCAGCGCGATCTGGTCGAAGTCGTCCATACCCTGAAACAAGTCCTGTGCGTAAAGGGGTGAGCAATGGCCCGGAAAAATCTCATCCCCGACCTGATCCTGGTGCTGCCGCAAAGCCGGCCGCGCAATCCGCTGCTCGTGCCCGGCCTGACTCGCAAGGCCGGAGTACACGGCAACACCCGCAAGGCCGCCCGCCAGCAGGCGCGGCAGCGTACCCAGCAAGCGCTGACGGCGCTGCTCGCCGGCGAGGTGGCGGAGTTTGAAATTGATTGAATCAACCGCCCGCCGCCCCGGCGGCGGGCTTTTTTACCCAGGAGAAAACCATGACGACCCGGTCCGAAATACCGCGCCCATCCCCTGTCACCGCATTCCACGGAGTCATCCATGCAACGTCAACTCGCCGACGAAATCATCGCTTGCCTGCAAGGCGAGCGCACTGTCTATCCCTATTATCGTGACCGCTACGGCATCAGCCTCTTGCGGCACCATTGCCGCCGCCAGCCGGGCCGGCGCGCCCCGGTCGCCGCGCTGCGCCGTTCCGCCTACGCCGGCCTGCTGGAGAAACCGCGCATCCGTTCCATTCTCGCCGGTTGCGGCGGCGCACTCGATGACAACGCGCTGGCCGCCAGCGACTACGACGCCGATCAGGCCGCCTTCGTCCTGACTTTATCCACCTGGGGCCAGGAACGCCGCAGTCATTGGCGCTACCAACAGACCTCGCGGCCCGGCGTCAATCTGGTTCTGCAACTCAATTTCAGCCGCGAACACGAGCGGCATTACCGCCGTTTGGGTGAGGTGGATGACTTGTTCTGCTATTACGGTCATCCCATTGCCCGTCAGCGCGACACGCTGGCCTGGGCGCGCCTCGACCTCGACTGGGCCAGCGGCAGCGCGCTGATCGAGGAAATTCAGACCGACTGGCTGCGCCGCGCGGCCGATCTCGAACACTGGCTGCGAGAGCGTCGCTTGGCCGGAGCCGCCGATGATGCGTTGATTCCCTACCGCCGTCATCAATTGCCCCTGCGCCCGGCGCTCGACTACTGCCGCCTCATGGGCGAACGCTACCGTCCGATCTGGGCCGAGGCCATGCTCTGGGCCGCCATTCTCTTTTTGCGCGATGAACTGGGCTTGCGCACCATTTACTATCACAGCGAGGACAGCGGCCGCCTGTTGAAGCGCATCGGCCATCATCGGCTGCCGCCGCGTTCGCTGTACACCGATCTGCCGCGCCGCTTCTGTTTTCGCCGCGATGCCGAGTGGCCCGATTTTCTGCTGGCCGACAAGGAGAACCGCCGGCTTCAACGCGATCATCCCGGTGCGCGGCTGTTCTGTCTTGATGATGGGGCGATCTGAGGCGCTCCCGATGCTGCCCTGTGGTCAGGTTGGCAGCGTGTGCTTCCGCCGCCGGCCTGCCCGATGGCTGCTATAATCCGCCCCGGTTTTGCCGCAGCGGGAGCGTTCTTGCTGCCAATTACCGGATACAGCGATCCGCGAGAAGTCAAAAGAGCAGGGCAATGGCTTTTGAAGAATCCACCAACAAGAGGGTCATCATCATTGCCGGCCCCAATGGCGCGGGTAAAACCACGTTCGCCCGCTCGTTTCTGCCAGCCGAAGCGCATTGCCCTCGCTTCATCAATGCCGATCTGATTGCTGCCGGTTTTGCGCCATTTGCACCAGAAACCGCCGCGATCAAGGCCGCGCGTCTGATGCTGGAAGAAATCAAGCTGTGCGTGCGGCAAGGCGAAAGTTTTGCCTTCGAGACGACATTGTCGGGGTTGGGTTATTTACGGCACATCTCGCAATGGCGGGCACGGGGCTACCGGGTCAGCTTGTTTTTTTTGCGTCTGCCCGATGCCGAAACGGCCATCGCCCGCGTGGCTGAACGTGTACGACAAGGCGGGCACGATATTCCTGAACCCGTCATCCGCCGCCGTTTTGCCGCAGGCTGGAAAAATTTTCGGCAGCACTACCGACTGGTCGTGGATGACTGGGCTATCTACGACAATGCCGGAATCGAACCCGTGATGCTGGAATGGGGAGAATACGAATGACGCAGCAAGAACTTGCCAAAGCCAAAAACCCGGATATCCGCAATTCTCTCGTCGCCATGAAGCGAGCGGCAGAAATGGCGCGTCGAATTGCGCTGCAAACCAATACGGCCATCGTGCTGGTGAAAGACGGAAAAACGGTACGGATTCCGGCGGAGCAGTTGCGCCAGATGGATGGCGAAAACAGGACGGAGGCAGGTTGTGGCAATTGATGGCGGGCGGAGCAAACCGCTTCTTTCCATGAAATATTGACGGGAAACATGATGCAGTTAGCCTTCTGCCTCTACAAATATTTCCCCTATGGCGGCCTGCAACGCGATTTTCTGCGTTTTGCCCTGGCCTGTCAGGCGCGCGGTCATGACGTTCGGGTTTATACCTTGAACTGGGACGGCGAGATTCCCGAGGGCTTCGAGGTCGTTCGCGTGCCGGTCAAGGCCATGACCAACATCTGGCGCTATGCCAAATTCGCTGCCTGGGTGGCGCGTGATCTGGAAATGCGGCCGGCGGCGCGCGTCGTCGGCTTCAACAAGATGCCGGGGCTGGATGTCTATTACGCCGCCGATCCCTGCTATGAGGACAAGGCGCGGACCTTGCGCAATCCCTTCTATCGCCTGTCGGCGCGTTACCGGCACTTTGCCGCCGCCGAGCGGGCGGTGTTCGCGCCGTCGAGCCGGACGCGGCTGTTGATGATCTCGCGGGTGCAACAAACCCTGTTCGAGAAATATTACGGCACGCCGCCGGAGCGTTTTCACATGCTGCCGCCGGGCATCGCGCCGGATCGCCGGGCGCCGGTCAACGCCGGCGAGATCCGCGCCGCCTTCCGCGGCGAATTCGGGCTGGCCGCTGATGATCTGCTGCTGTTGCAGGTGGGTTCGGATTTCAAGCGCAAGGGGCTGGATCGCTCCTTGCAGGCGCTGGCCCATCTGCCGGATGCCCTGCGCCGGCGCACGCGCCTGATCGCCATTGGTCAGGACGCCCCCGGCCCCTTCCTGCGTCGCGCCCGCGAGTTGGGGCTGGGCGAGCAAGTCAGCATCCTGCCAGGGCGCGACGACATTCCGCGTTTTCTGCTCGGGGCCGACCTCTTTTTGCATCCGGCCTACCACGAGAATACCGGCACCGTGCTGCTCGAAGCCCTGGTTGCCGGCCTGCCGGTGCTGTGCACGGCGGTTTGCGGTTATGCCCCTTACATTGCCGAAGCCGCTGGCGGCTTGGTGATTCCCGAGCCTTTCGTGCAAGCCGGGATGGATCGTCTGCTTCAGCAGGCGCTGGGCGACGACGATGAGCGCCGCCGCTGGCAGGCCAATGCCCTGGCCTTCGCCGCGACGGCGGACATCTACGGCAATGCCGAGCGGGCGGCGGATCTGATTCTGGAAGAACGCGGCTGATGGCAAGCGAATGCGTCCTCGCCGCGCCGTTCGCCGAACTGTGGGCCGGACAAGATCCGTTCGTCGCGGTCGAGAGCCTGCCGGGCACGGTGTTCCGCGAACTGGAAGGACGCCGGACGCTGCGCACCGAAGTCGCCGGGCGCGGTTACTTCGTCAAGATTCATCGCGGCATCGGCTGGGGCGATATTTTCAAGAACCTCTTTTACCTGCGCCTGCCGGTGCTTGGCGCGGAAAACGAATGGCGGGCCAGCCGCCGGCTGACCGAGATCGGCGTCGCCACCCTGCACGCCGTGGCCTATGGCCGGCGCGGCGGCAATCCGGCCCGTCAGCATTCCTTCATCATCACCGAGGATCTGGCGCCGACCGTCAGCCTGGAAGATTTCTGCCGCAACTGGCCGCAGCAGCCGCCGAGCACAGCGCTGAAACGGGCGCTGATCGCCCGCGTCGCCGACATGGCCGGGCGCATGCACCGCGCCGGCATCAATCATCGCGATTTCTACATCTGCCACTTTCTGCTCTATCTCGATCCCGCACCGACGCCGACAGCCATCCGGCTGCACCTCATCGACCTGCACCGCGCCCAATGCCGGCCGGCGACGCCGCGCCGCTGGCGCGACAAGGATCTGGCCTCGCTGTATTTCTCGGCGCTGCAAATCGGCCTGACCCGGCGCGACTTTCTGCGCTTTCTGCGCGCCTATTTCCTGCGTCCATTGCGCGACACCCTGCGCGACGAAGCGCCGCTGTTCCCCTATCTGGAGCACGAAGGCCAACGCCTGCTGGAACGCTACCAGCGCAAGTTTGCTCCGGTGGCTGGTTGAACAGGCATAGGTCGCGGTGAGCGTAGCGAACCGCGACAGCAAGCGTTGCTGCCGGACAGAGTTCCGTCGCGGTTCGCTGCGCTCACCACGACCTACAGACTCCGGCGCTCACAGCACGTAGCGCGACAGATCCTCGTCGGCGGCCAC
>WQUQ01000190.1 GCA_009782025.1 Desulfobulbus sp.
GGCGTCATAGAGAGGATTGTTCAAGTCGGTGTGGATGGTGCGGAAATCCTGCAAGGTCACGGCGTTGACGTTGTACATGGTCACATTCGTCGTACCTGCCACGTCAGTGAGCGTTGCCTGGGTCGTCGTACCCGACAAGGTGGCGTTGCTTTCGACGCCGGCGATGTATTCGGTCGTGCCGCCGGTGGCCACCGAGCCATACACCACGTCCGTGCCGCCGCCGCCGCTGATGCGGTTGGCGCCGTGGCTGCCGGAGACCGTGATGATGTTGTCGCCCAGGCTGCCGACGATGTCGTTGCCGTAGTCGCCGATCGACGTGCCGATGACGTTGCTGATAGAGGTCACGCCTTGCAGGCCGCTGGCGTCGTAAATGCCGAGATCGCTCTTGCCGTTCGCGGCCGAGAGCAGCATCGTGTCATCCTGATAGTTCAGGTTGACGGTGACGTTGTCCTCATACGACGAGTAATCGAGCGTGGTTCTGCCCTCGACGCCGATGAGAATCTGGATGTCGAGATTGCTAATCCACGCCGTTTCGCCACTGTGGTCTTTGATGGTGCCGGTGGCATCGACGCCGGCGCTCAGATAGACGGTGACGCCGCCCTGGGTGAGCACGCGGGCGGTGATGTCGCGATCGAGGAGGGAGAGGTCGAGCGTGTTGCCGCTTTGGCCGCCCTGCTGGCTCAGGGCGAAGGCGCCGGTGGTGGCGATGATGTAGGTGTTGTCGCCGCCGCTGCCCTTGATGGTGTCACCGCCCTGAACGGTGACGGTGGTGCCGCCCACGACGCTGATTGTGTTGTTGCCATGGTTTGAACCGATGACGCCGGTGACCGCCCGCACGTAGCCGAACGCGGTCAGCGGCGCGGGTGGTACCGGGTCGCCGTTGCTGTCTTCCGAGGGGCCGGAGAGATCGACCGTGACGCCGGTGGCGTAACCGCTGTAATCGAGGATGGTTTTGCCGCCCAGCGCCGTGCCGATCAGGTTGAAGGTCTTGTCGCCGATCTTGATGGCGTCGCCATTGGACGACTTGAACTCAATGGCTATTGTATGTTGGGCTCCGGCGGCTGTGAAGTAGCTGACCTGGTAGCCGCTATTGCCGGCCTCGCCGGTGACCGTGACGATGACGTCGCCCGTGACCGCCGAAAAGTCCAGCGTGTTGTTGATGTTTTCGTCGTCCTTGTTGGTGATCCAGACGCCGTTGGCGTCCTGCTTCATGCCCTGATACAGGGTGATGGTGGTGCTGGCGGCGGAGTTGTCGTCGAACACGAAGGTGTTGTCGCTGCCGTAGGCCACGAGCGTGCTTTCGGCCGCCACGCCGACCAGCGTCGAGCCGCCGGTTTTTGCGCCGGTGGTATCGGCCAGCACGCCGTTCCAGGCCGCCACCGTCAGCGTGGTCGCCTCGATGGTGCCGTCGCGGTAATCGAGTACCCAGTCGCCGCCGAGCTCGGCGCTGCCGATGGTGTGGGTGGCGGCGGCGACGTCGGCGCGGGTGATGTCCGAGAGGCTGTCGACAAAACTGTTGCCGCTGGAACCGGCGGCGACGTTACAGCCGTAGAGCAGGATATCGCCGTCCGGCGCCAGGGCGTCGCCCCAGGCGCGCAGTTGGTCTTGATAGGTACCCAGCGAGATTTGGCCCAGGGTGGCCGTGCCCAGCGTCAGTTCGCCGACGCTGCCGTGGCTCATGATCTGCACCGCGTTGAGATCGCTGTGCTGGGCCAGTATCTGGGTGATCTGCTCGACACCGTCGTAGCGATCGTCGAGGACGATGATTTCGGTGTCGTGGCTGCGAATCACCTGAACCTGCGGGCCGTCGCCGGTCGGAGTGGCCAAGCCGCCGAGATTTTCGGTCTTGCCGCTGACCAGGCTGTAGAGGCCTTGCGTCAGTTGCTCGGCGTTGTCGATGGCCGGATCGATGAAGATGATCTGCGTGATCTGGGTCTGTTCGGACTGCGTGGTATAGCCTGGCGGCGAGACCCAGCGCGGCCCGTTCTTCGCCCGCTGGCCCGCCTCCTGGTCCGACAACCAGGCTTTGGCATCGCCCAGACGGGCGGCATTGGCTTTGCCGTCTTGATCGAGCCTGACCTGCTCGCCGGCTTCCCGATCCGGCAGCCAGGCTTTGGCATCACCCAGATGGGCGGCATTGACTTTGCCGTCTTGCTCGAGCGTGGCCTGCTCGCCCGCCTCCTGGCCCAGCAACCCGACTTTGGCATCGCCCTGACGGGTGGCATTGGCTTTGCCGTCTTGATCGAGCGCGGCCTGCTCGCCCGTCTCCTGGTCCGGCAACCCGGCTTTGGCATCGCCCTGACCGGCGGCATTGGCTTTGCCGTCTTGATCGAGCGTGGCCTGCTCGCCCGCCTCCTGGTCCGGCAGCCCGGCTTTGGCATTACCCTGACGGGCGGCACTGGCTTTGGCGTATTGATCGAGCGTGACCTGCTCGCCGAGGGTCGCCGGCTTGTCGAAGGCGGCGTGCCCGATCGAATCGGGATGCGCGTCTTTCCTGCCGTGCTGGACACCGTTGTTCTGCCCCGGATACGGGTCGTCCGGCATGAATGGCACTTGCTCGCCGCTTTCCGGCAGCGGCGGCGGCACCAGTTCGGCCGACATGAGGTAGCGCCGTTCCAGCGCCTCGAACAACGGCCGCCGCCGGAACAGAGATTGCCGCGCTTCGCGCGAAGAACGATCGGCCCGGAGTTTGTTCGCCAGTTTCTTGATCTTCATGTCTCTACCCGCCACTCAATATGCCGCCGGAATCGCTCCGGTTCGCGATTCCTTCCCCATGATGGGAAAGGAACAGATTCATCCACGTCACATGATCTTTTGGCTGATTGCGGCAATGTCCGCCGCATTCAGAGTCCCCGCCGCCTGCTTGAGCTTCAAGCCATCGAGCAGGAAGTTGTATACCGCCTCGGCCTGCTGCCGTTTGGCGTTGTAGAGATTGCGCATCGTATCGAGCACACTCACGTTGTCGTTCAGCCCCGCTTTGAAGCCTGCCTGCTTCTGCTCGAGCGTCAGCTCGAACGAGCGCACCGAACTGTCCAGCGCTTTGATGCGATCGATGCCGATGATGATGTTTTGGTAAGAAGAAAACACCTGCCGCTGCACCTTGCGCCGCGCCAGGCTCAGATCGGATTGCGCCGCCCTCAGGCGTTCAACCGCCGCATGGCTCATGCCGTAGGTGTAGCCGCTTTGAAAGAGCGGCACGTTCAGGTTGAGCAAGACACGGGTATCGGCAATCGTGCTGCCGCCGCCGAACAAACTGCCGCCGGTTTCATTGCGGCCGGTGGTGACTTGCAGCCCCAGGTTCGGCCAGTAGCCGGCCTTCTGCACCTTGGCTTCACGTTCGGCTATCGACACCGCGGCCGCAGCGGCGCGTAGGCTCCAGTTCTGTTCCAGGGCCGTGCGCAGCCAGATCTGCGGGTCGTTCGGCTCGGGCAAGTCCAGCGGCAGATCTTTACGCACGCGGCGCAGCTTGACATTGCCGAAGCCGATGATTTCGAGCAGCGCCTGCTGCTTGTCCAGATAGTCGTTGTGCGCCAGCAGCGTGTTGGCTTGCTGCAAGTCCAGGCGGGCCTGCACTTCGCTGACGTCCACCTGGCTTTTCTGCCCGCTTTGAAAACGCGCCCGCACCAGTTCCATTTGCTGTTCGGTGGCGCGGCGCTCGGCCTCGGTCAACTCGATCTGGTCTTGCGCGGCAAGGATGCTCAGGTAGGCTATCGCGGTGCGCAGCATCAGGTCTTGCTGCGCGGCGGCGTAGCTGGCCGTCTGCTTGCGTTCGGCATCCTGCGACTGACGCCACTTCTGGTAAACGCCGAGATCGAAAATCGGCTGCGTCAGGCTCAGCGCCCAGCCGGTTTCCGGCCAACTGGCGCTGCCATGCTGATAGACGGTGTTGTCGCTGGAGATGACGTCCTGACTGATCTGGTTGCGGTTGAACTGCCCGCTCACGCTCGGCAGCATCCCGGCCCGCGCCGCCATCACGCCATAACCCATGGCCCGCAGTTCCTTATAGACGCCATGCAGTTGCGGGTCGTTTTGCAGCGCCATCATGTAGACCTGATCGAGCGTCATCGATTCGGTCTGCGCCGGCAGTTCCGCGCCGTTGTAGGCCGGCATGTCCTTGTCACGGTAGGCCACCGGCGCCGACAACTCGGTCTTTTCGTTGAAGCCGGGCGCAGGCACCGGCGCGATTTTGTCGAGGCTCGCGCTCGGCGCCGGCTGCCCGTCGGTGCGCTCCTGCGGGCCCACCGCATCGGACTTGAGGTTCGCGGCATCGGCGGCTTGTTGCTCGGGCGACGCCTCGGTCTGCCACGGCTCCTGGGCGCAAGCCCCCAGTCCCAGAGCAATCGCGAGCAGGGTGAACGCCATCCAGCCCAAGCGGTGGCGGGCGACAAATGTGGTGTTGTGAATGGTCATCAGCTTGCCCTCAGTCATAGTAAACCGTCAGAAATTCGTGGCCATCCCGCGAGGTTCCGGCAGCCAGACTGGACAGGGTGCGCGGCTCGTCGGGGACGAACAATTCCAGCACTTCGCTTCTGGACAACGCCAGACTGTCCGCAAGAC
>WQUQ01000191.1 GCA_009782025.1 Desulfobulbus sp.
GAATTCGCCCGCGACTGGCCGCTTCTGCTCGCCGTGGCCGAGGCGGCGAATCTTTCCGATGAAGATGTCGACAACCTGTTCATCCGGGCGGCGACGCTGTGATGGTGACTTGAGTGGAGAGTGGAGAGTGGGGGAGTCGAGAGCAAAACCCGCTCCCCATCTCTCGGCTCTCGACTCTCTTGTGGGCGGTGGTGTTCGGCTGCGCCGAATTCCGCTACGCGGAACCCGCCTCCGGCTGTCCCATGGCCTTCGGCCTTGCCGAATCCGCGCCTGCCGCTGGCCTTGGCGCCGGAAGGTATTCCCGCTTTTCAAAGTACCGGCAGATCAGCAGGAGCGGGGGAGCACTGATGCCGCAATACCCAAGCACCGCCCAAGGATAGAGGATGATCCCGTAGATTCTCTCCTCAAAGGCGTAATACGCCATCGGAAACACAAGGATGGCTACCGGCACAACAAACCAGCCGCTGACGATGAAATCCGACAAGAGAGCCGCCCAGTTTCTCTTTTCCACCCAGTTTCGCTTTTTCATACCTGAAGGATAGACCAAAATGGCCAACGAACTGGAACTTTCCTTGACCTTTGGCGTGACCGCCGGCGCGGCCCTGTCCGCTTTCAACAACCTGAAAGGGACGATGGGCAAGGTCGCCGAGGTGACCAGGGATCTGAAAACCAAACAGAGCGCCCTAGGGAAGGAAATCGCGGACGCCACCCAGCGCAACCTGCCCAATCTGGCCCAGCTCACCCAGCAGTACGATAAACAGCGGGTCACACTGGACAAGCTGAGGAATGCCACCGCGGCCCTGGGCAAAACGCAGGCCGCCATCGCCGCCAATGAGCAACACCGGCAAAAGCTGCGCGGAAAGATCATGGAAACCGCCGCCCTGGCGTTTGCGGTGGTGAAACCCCTGCAAGTCGGTTTCGAGTTCGACGCCAGCATGAGCCGGATTGCCGCGCAGAGCGGGTTTGACCGGCAATCCGCCGAGGTCCGGTCGCTGGAAGAGCGGTCCCGCTCGCTGGCCCAGGCCAGCGGTTTTTCCCACAGCGAAGTCGGAGAGACCGCTTTGCAGATGGTCGGCTCGGTATTCGACCCGAAAGAGGCCGAGGCCATGCTGGCCCCCGTCCTCGCCCTGGCCCGGGCCGCCCATATCGAAGCGCAGCGCGCCGGAGAAATCGCCGCCAACCTGATTCCCGCCTGGAATCTTCAGGCCTCGGACATGACCGAGGTGTCCGATGTGCTCGTGCAGACCTCGATCAAAGCCAATGTCAGCGTGGATCAGTTGTACGAGACCCTGAAGGGCATCGCGCCGACCGCCCGGCAATTCGGCATGAGCATGAAAGACGCCGCCGCCATGACCGGGCTGTTGGGCAATGCCGGCATCCACGGTTCGGACGCAGCCGGCGCGCTCAAAAGCGTCATGACCAAGCTGGCCGGCTCGACCGCCCTCAAGAAGATGCGAATCAAGGCGACGGACGCCGCCGGAAACTTCCTGCCGCTGGACGAGATTTTCAAGAAGATCGACAACAAGCTCAAAGGCAAGGGCGAAGCCGCCCGCATGGCGATTTACAAGGAAATTTTCGGCAAGGCGGGCATCAGCGGCGAGGTGATCGCCAAAATGGCGCGCGGCGGCCTGGCCGATTTTCTGGACAGCATCAACCATTCCGCCGGCATCGCGCAAAAAACCGCCGACACCATGACCAACAATCTGATGGGCGACCTCGGCCGGTTGAAAGCCGCTTTCAGCGAATTGTTCACCACGGCGGCCACCTCGGAAGACGGGCCGCTGCGGGGCCTGGCGCAGGGCGCGGCGGCGGCCGTGCGCTGGGTGACCGAACTGCTCAAGGAATACCCGACCCTCACGAAGTGGGCGGCAACGCTATTGACCGGACTGCTTGGCCTGAGAGTCGGGTTTCTCGCGGCCTCCTATGGCGCGTCGATCCTGATGGGGAACTGGCTCTCGCTCAAGAAGGTATGGACGGTATTCCGGGCCAGTTGGCTGCTGATCCAGACGGGCAACCTGGGCGCGACGCTTCCCGCCATCGCCCGCATCGGGCCGGCGCTGCTCTGGCTGAGAAATCTCGTTGCCGTTGCCGCCGCAGGGTTTGGCAAATTCTTCGTCCTGCTGGCCGGCAAGGGCGTCGCCGCCATTTCAGCTGCGGCCAAGGCCATTCTCTGGCTCGGCCGCGCCCTCTTCATGAACCCGATCGGCCTGGCCATCACCGCCATCGCCGCCACCGCCTACCTGATCGTCAAATACTGGGGGCCGATCAAGGGATTCTTCACCCGGCTATGGTCGGGCATTACCACCGCATTTCGCCTCGCCGGGGACGAATTGAGCGCCTGGTGGGACGGCCTGGCCTTTGATCTGCGCGACCACTTCGCCAGGATCGGCGAATTCTGCGCGCCCATCTGGCAGGACATCGTCGACGGGGCGGCCAACGCCTGGCGGCAGGCCGGCGATTTCTTCACCAGCGCGTGGCAAGGGGTTTCCGACAGGGCGGCGGGCATCTGGCAAACGATCCAGGATGCCTTCGCCGGCGGGCTGTCCGGCGTGGCTTCGCTCATCCTCGACTGGTCGCCGCTGGGCTTCTTCTACCAGTCCTTTGCCGGCGTCCTGAACTGGTTTGGCTTCGAGTTGCCCGCGACATTCAGCGATTTTGGCAAGATGCTGATCGACGGCCTGTGGAGCGGAATTGCCAGCATGAGCGCATGGCTCGGCGAGAAGCTGTCGGCCTTCGGCGACAGGGTGTCGGACAAGGTCAAATCCGCCCTCGGCATTGCCTCGCCCTCCCGCGTCTTCGCCGGCATCGGCGCGGATACCATGCGCGGGCTGGAGCAGGGCCTGAACCGGAACAGCGCCGCGCCGCTCGACGCCATGAAGCGCACCGCCGGGGCGCTAGCCGCCGCCGGCGCGCTGGCCGCCAACCCGGCCTTTGCCACTCCCGGCCCGACCGGCGCTCTGGCGCAAAACCCCGCCGTTTCCGCCGTGACGGCCAACCCGGCCCTATCTGCCCTGCCGCGCCGCCCGGCCCTGCCGGAAGCCGGCCCCATTCGCCCCCTGCCAACCCCCTTGCGCGCCAGCCCCGGCGCGGCAACGCCCGCCAGCGACAACACAACCCGCAACGACACCCACGTCACCATCAACGCCGCGCCCGGCATGGATGAACGGATGCTCGCCGACCTGGTGGCGAAGAAGCTCAGGGACATCCAGCTCGCCGAACAGGCCAGAACCCGATCGCGCCTGATTGATGGGGATTGAGCAGGGTTGATGGGCCGCCCCGCGTCGTGGAGCAGGGCGGCGACTTCTACGGCTATCCGACGCGCTTGCTATAAAGCAGCAAGGCCACTAAGATGACCATATGGATCAAGCGATTGATCCACCGACGACATCTACCAGGTTTCGTCATGAAGACTCACCTCCTTTACAGGAGCATGAGTGCAACGAAGGCCCCGGGCATGGGGCCTTTTTTGCAGCCCCTGCGCCGCCGATTCTAACCGAAAAGCTCGATCCTCGCCGTCCCCAGCCCGACCGCATCCGGCCGGGCCAGCGGTTCGTGCGAGAGGGCGTGCAGCACCGCCCAGGCGATGTCGGCGTGGTTCACTTCTTCCGAACGGTCGGCGATGAAGGTCATCTGCCGGCCGGAAGGGGTCATGCCCTTCCTGATCGCCATGAAGCTCTGCGCCACGTCCGTCCAGCCGGCGTCGAATTCCAGCCGGCCCTTGTTGAGCACGTCCAGCCCCTTCAGCACCATCAGGGTCTTCCGCTCGACGCTGTAGCGGATGGCTTCCGCCGCCGGGTAGAACTGGCGCACCAGTTGATACACCGCCGCGCCGACACCGGTCTCATCGATGCCGATGTAGCTCACGCGGTAACGATCCAGCATGGCGCGAATGGCGTCCGCCTGGCCCTGAAAATCCATCTTGGCGAATTGCTGCCGCTCCAGCAGGCGGAACTTGCCGCCGGCCACGGCGGGCGGCGCGATCACCGCGAGGCCGGCGGAATCCCGCGATTTCGAGGGGTCGTAGCCGATCCACACCTCGCGCTCGCCGAAGGGGCGCTCGTGGAAGGGCAGAAAGTCCTCCCAGACCGCCCAGGAATCCACCATCGCCCGCATCATCAGCGCCAGCGGGAAGATGCTGGCGGCGTCGTCGACGAAGTGGCACAGCATGAGATTGCCGTACTCTTCCGGCGAATACTCCTGGCGCAGCTGCTCGATGTCGAACAGGTCGCAGCCCCCGGCCAGCGCGTCCTCGACGGTGACGATCTGCCGCCACTGCCCGTCCGGCAGCAAGAGTCCACCATAGAGCGCCGCATGGGAGAGATCGAAGTCGACCCGATCATCCTTCTTGCGCCCCTGGTTGTAGAGTCCGCCCGACCAGAACGGGTAGGCCGCGTGCGTCATCGAGGAGGGCGTGGAGAAATAGGTCAGCCGCCAGCGCTTGTGCATCGCCATGCCGCTGGCCACCTTCCTCAGCTCGGCGAAATTCTGCGTCCAGAAATATTCGTCGAAGTAGAGATTGCCGTGATAGCTCTGGGCGGTGCGGCTGTTGGTCGACAGAAAATACAGCGTCGCGCCATTGGAGAGCATGATGGGGCTGCCGCGCAATTCCACCCCGCAGCTCGCCGCGAACTGGATGATGTATTGGCGAAAAACATGCGCCTGCGCTTTCGAGGCCGAGAGAAATATCTGATTGCGCCCGGTCGTCATCGCATCCACCAGCGCTTCGCGGGCGAAATACCAGGTCGCGCCGATCTGCCGGGCTTTGAGAATATTGCGGATGCGCGCCGTTTCCCCGGCGGCCAGCCAGGCGCGTTGATAAGCGAACAGGGAATCCTGGAATGCCTGTCTGATTTTCGCCTCTTCATCCGGGCTGAAATCATTTTTCGCGGGCATTTTGCGCCCGCTCTTGTTTTTGTTGGCGCTCCGTGGATTCAAATCGGTTTCATTGCCGCCGGCCAGATATTTCTTGACGCGGGCGGTGCGCTCCAGCTGCCGGCCGAGCAGGTCGATTTCTTTATAATCCCGGCCCTCCTTGTTTTCCTTGGCGATCAGCAGAATCAGCCGCGCTTCCAGCGTGCCATCCACGCGCTCGACTGAACTGGCCTCGTCCCATTGATCCCGGTACTTCCAGGCGAACACCGTGTTGAGATTGACCTGCAAGGCTTCCGCGATGCGCGAAACGCGCCATCCCGCCCAATACAGATGGCGTGCTTTCTTGCGCGGGTCGTTTTCGGTTTCGGACATTCAAGGCATTCAACGGGCGGCAGAATCAGCCGACAGCGCATAGCCTATATTTTCGTGCGCCCCATTCAGCCCGCGATGATCCGAAATCTGTTGTCAATCGCGATTTGACGACAAAGACCGCTTTATCGTCCGCTTCAGGGGTGGAAATATTGCCACGATTGATTCCCCTGGAGTGAACCATGCCCATTTCCAAACCATTCGTCGTCGCCACTGAAGGGCGCACCATGGATGGCCGCGACCTGCCGCGCGAGTGGCTCGTGCAGGCGGCGGCGAATTACGATCCAGCCAGTTTCACCGCCGTGGTCAATCTCGATCATTACCTGGCCTTCGACCCCGAATCCACGTTTTCCGCCCAGGGCAAGGTGTTGAAGCTGACCACCCAGACCGCGAAGATTCTCGGCAAGGATCGCCTGCAACTGCTCGCCACCGTGGAGGCCTCCGAGGCGGCCGTCAAGCTTCAGTCTGTCGGCAAAAAATGCTTCTCCTCCATCGAGATCACGCCGAATTTCTCCGACAGCGGCCAAGCCTACCTGACCGGCCTGGCGCTGACCGACACGCCCGCCGCGCTCGGCACGCAGGCGATGAAGTTCTCGACCTTCCACGAGGGCGAGGGGCTGGAACATCGGGCGCTGGCGCAGGAAACCCGCATGGAATTCTTGCCGGGCGAGCCGCCCAAGTCCCCGCCCGGCAAGCCGGAAGGGGAAAGCGGCGAGGGCCTGCTGGCCCGGCTGTTCGCCCTCTTGTCCGGCAAGCCGGGAGACGGCGAGCATGCCACAACGCCCCCGCCGCCCCCGCCGCCCCAGGCCGGCAAGGCGGAGTTCACCGCCGCGATTCTGGAGGCCTTCGCCGCCGAGCAGATCAAGCTGGCCGCCGAATCCGCGCGCCTGAAAGCCGAAGGCGAGGCCCTGAAGGCCAAAGTCGCCGCCCTCGAGGCCACGCTGTCCCGGCAGGACGCCTCCGGCCCGCAACGCCCGCCCGCCCCCGGCGGCGCCAACACGATCAAGACCGATTGCTGAAAGGATAGTCGCCATGCGTAACGACACCCGCGCGCTTTTTTCCGCCTACCTGGCCCAGATCGGGCGGCTGAACGGCGTCACCCTGGAACTGAATCAGCAATTCACCGCCGAGCCGTCCATCCAGCAGACGCTGGAGAGCAAGATTCAGGAGTCCAGCGATTTCCTGATGAAGGTCAACAACATCGGCGTCACCGAGCAAGCCGGGCAGCGCGTGGGCTTAGGCATCGGCAGCACCATCGCCAGCACCACGGATACCACGACCAAGGATCGCCAGGCGACCGACCCGACGACGCTCGACAGCCGCGGCTATCTCTGCCAGCAGACCAATTTCGACACCGCCATCCGCTACGCCAAGCTCGATGCCTGGGCCAAGTTCCCCGACTTCCAGACGCGCATCCGCGATGTCATCCTGCGCCGCCAGGCGCTGGACATCATGACCATCGGCTTCAACGGCAAGAGCCGCGCCGCCGATTCCAATCGCATCGCCAACCCGCTGTTGCAGGACGTGAACATCGGCTGGCTGGAGAAGATCAGGATCGAGGCCGAAGAGCAGACGATGAGCGAAGGAGCCGCCGCCGGCGTCATCTCGATCGGCGAAACCGGCGACTACACCAATCTGGACGCGCTGGTGTTCGACATCGTAAACAACCTGATCGAGCCGTGGTACCGGCAAGACCCGGAACTGGTCGTCATCCTGGGCAGGAAGCTCTTTGCCGACAAGTATTTTCCCCTCATCAACGCCGTGCAACCGCCGACGGAGAAGATCGCCACCGATCTCATCGTCAGCCAGAAGCGCGTGGGCGGCTTGCAGGCGGTGCAGGCGCCCTATTTCCCGGACAACACCCTGCTGGTCACCCGGCTGGACAATCTCTCCCGCTACTACCAGACCGGCGCCCGGCGGCGCACCGTGGTCGACAACGCCAAGCGCGACCAGATCGAGAATTACGAATCCTCCAACGATGCCTATGTCGTCGAGGACTACGGCCTCGCCGCGCTGGTCGAGAACATCAGCGAGGTTTGAGCCATGCGTTTTACCAATGACGACCAGGACGCGGCCTTCCTGAAGTACCAAAAGGCGCTGGACGAAGCCTCCGGCAAAGCCGCCGTCCAGCTGGTGTTGAAGGCGGCTCTGGCCGACCAGGGCGTGTCGCATCGCGTTTATCACGAACTGGGCCAGCTCGCCCGCGCCAAAAGCGCCGGGCGCGCGTCGGCTGCGGCCACCGATCCCGCCCCCGGAAAAAAAGGAGCCAAGGCATGAACACCCCCGCCCAACGGCGGCGTGAATCCGTGTTGGCGAAAAAAGGCGGCGAGGATGGTCGAAGAACTATCCCGTTTCCAGCGCCTCGCCGACGGCGACGGCGGACGCCTATCTCGCCGAGGGGCGCGGCTTCGATCTGGACAAGATCAGGGGCTGGTACACCCAGGAGAACTACTTCAACGGCCATGAGGCGACGGCGACGGTGCGCTTTTCGCTGACGAAAGAGGTCGCCTGGGAACGTTTCATCGACCGCCCCGAGCGCTTCGACCGCCAGAAGGCGCGCTTCATCGGGGCCTATGGCGGCATGGCCTGGCAGCCGCCCGGGGCGGTGACGATCCCCGAGGAACTCTGGCTGGTGGAGGGCATTTTCGACGCCATCGCGCTCTATCATCACGTCATCCGCGCCGCCGCGATCATGTCCTCGTCGAACTACCCGCACCTGATGCTGACGGCCCTGAAGGCGCAATGCGCGGTGGCCAAAAAGCCCTTGCCCACGCTGATCTGGGCGCTCGATGCGGACGAGGCCGGGCGGCGGGCGACGTGGAAGTTTCACACGCGCGCCCTCGAGGAAGGCTGGCCGTCAACCGCCGCGCAGCCGCCCGGCGGACGGGCGGGCAAGCTGGACTGGAACGACCTGCACCAGCGCGACCGGCTGAGCCGGGACGACCTCGAGGCGTATCGCCATGCCGGGAAAATCCTGCTGGCCGGCACGCCGGCCGAGAAGGCGGGGCTGCTGTGGGAGAAAAATCGGCGCACGCAATTTTTCTTCGACCACGGCAAGAAACTGTACTGGTCGAAGATGGACATCGAGGCGGCGGAAAAGGCGCATCGCGTTTATGTCGAGGCCGGCCTGACGCCCGACGAGGCCAACGCGAAGGCGGCGCGCGATGCGCTCTCGACGGTGGAGATCTGCAACTGCCTGCCGGAGCCGCTCTACCATCTGGCCAACAGCGTGACGGGCGAGGCGTGGTACTACTTTCGCGTCTCCTTCCCGCATGACGGCGCGCCGATTCAGGACACCTTCACCCCGGCGCAACTGGCGGCGGCTTCCGAATTCAAGAAGCGCCTGCTCTCCTTCCCCGGCGCGGTGTGGACGGGCAAGGCGGGCCAGCTCGACCACGTGGTGGAACGCTGGACCTACAACATCAAGCGCGTCGATACCATCGACTTTCTCGGCTACTCGCTGGCGCACGGGGCCTACCTCTTCAACGACGTGGCGGTAAAGGACGGCAAGGTCATCGCCAAGAATGACGAGGATTATTTCTCCTTCGGCCGGGTGGCGATCCGCTCCTTGTCGAAGCAGAAGGCGCTGACCATCGCCGCCGACACCCCGGCGCCGGAGAAGGGCTGGTTTAAAAAATTCCACATCGCCTTCGGCAAGAAGGGCGTCGTCGCCCTCGGCTACTGGCTCGGCTGCCTGTTCGCCGAGCAGATTCGCCAGCGCTACGAATCCTGGCCCTTTCTGGAAATCGTCGGCGAGCCGGGTTCGGGCAAGACGGCCCTGCTGGAAACCTTGTGGAAGCTCTTCGGCCGCGCCGGCTACGAGGGCTTCGATCCGATGAAGGCCTCCGCCGTCGGCTTTCTGCGCAGCATGGCGCAGTTCGCCAACATTCCCGTGGTCCTGATCGAGGCCGACCGCGAGGATGTCGACGGCATGCGCGGCCGGCCGCGCCAGCAATTCTACTGGGATAGCCTCAAGAGCCTCTACAACGGCGGCAGCCTCAGAACCACCGGCGTCAAGTCCGGCGGCTCGGACACCTACGACCCGCAATTTCGCGCCGCCCTCATCATCAGCCAGAACAACCCGGTGCAGGCCAGCCAGGCGATCATGGAGCGCATCGTCCACCTCGGCTTCGATAAATCGCACCACTCCGAGGCCGGCCACGCGGCGGCGCTGGAACTGGGGCGGGTGGAGGTCGGCCAGCTGGCCGGCTTCCTGCTCAAAGCGGCAACGAAGGAACGCGAGGTGCTGGCCATTCTCGACAAAAAAGCCGCCGCCTACGAACAGCGCATGACGGATGCCGGCATCAAGAACCGCCGTATCGCCAAGAACACGGCCCAGGTGATGTGCATGGTCGAGGCGCTACCGCTGGTGGCGGGCGTGCCGAAGGACGTGGCCGAGGAAGCCATCGCGCTGCTCGCCGGCATGGCGAAGGCGCGCGAACGCGAACTCTCCCGCGATCACCCCATCATCGAACGCTTCTGGGAAACCTACGAATTCCTGAACGGCACCGGCACGGGCAGCGACGAGGACGCCGACCTGGGCCTCTCCGCCCGGCTCAATCACAGCCGCGACCCGGAACTGATCGCCATCAATCTCAACCATTTCGCCCAGCTGGCCGGCGACCTGCGCCAGCCGATCCCCGACCTGGGCGACATCAAGAAATACCTGCCGACCTCGAAAAAACACCGCTTCATCGAGGCCAATCGCACGGTATCGAGCGCCATCAACGCCCGCTTCAACCTGCACTCTGAGTCCGGCGCCAGCCTGCGGCCAGCCAGCGTGCGCTGCTGGATTTTCAAATCGCGATAGGAGGAATCATCCTGCAGGTCAATTCAACGAAATCACCCTGTCGCAAGTCGTGTACCGCGACGGCATTCCCCACGCCACCCGCGCCGCCATCGGCGAATGGCTGGAATACGCCGATCCGCAGAAGGCAATCGACAAACTTTTGGAGCGCAACCGTGGCGCTCTTGACATTTCAGGCGACAGCCAACTCATCGGCCCATTGCGGATGGCGGGCGATCAGCCTCGCCAGCGCCTTGACCGCGCCTGGCGGCGTGAAGCGTCCCTGTTCCCAATCGCGTAGCGTGGCAACGGGCGTTTCGATGCGCTTGGCGAATTCGCTTTGTGACAGCCCCGTTGCCTTGCGAGCCTGGCGCAACAAGATTTGTTCCGGCGTGGTAACGCGGCCTGCGACACCGGCTTTTACCTCCGCCAAGGCTTCCCGGATGTCTGGAACCGGCTCGCCCGCATCGGCCTCGATGGCGCTGGCAACCGCTTCCACGTCGATATTTTTCAAATCGGACAATTTCATTTCAAGCTCCCTTCCCCAAACGGTTAATTTCTGCTGCACTCAAGGCACTGGTATTGCCCTTGGCGTAGACCGTGACCAGCAGCACCGCGCCATCCTCATCCGCGTAGTAGTAGATCACCCGCGCGCCGCCGCTCTTGCCTGTGCCCTGCCGCTTCCAGCGCACCTTGCGAGCAGCTGGATCGGTGCGCTTGATGACCACGCCTTCGAGCGGGTTGGCCGCGATGAAATCAATGAAGGCTTCGCGCTCGGCATCGCTCCAGATGGAGGCGGCATTGCGCTGGAAAGTGGCGGATTCGATGACGGTCAACAGCATGGGGCAATAGTACGGGAATCCCGTATCGCCGTCAACCTCCGTTTGACACCCGCCGTCGGTCTGGACTATGCTCCCCCCGTCGCCGAAACAAAGGCGACCGGGATTGCAGTCCCGAACGGAGCGGCGAGAAGCCGCAATGCGTTTGCCTTGCGGCTTTTTTGTCGCCTTGGTGCGTCCAGTTATGGGCGGCCGGGCGGGAGGGGCCGCAAGGCCCGCCGATGCTCCGTCGGTACTGCAACTCCCGTTTCGGTCGCCCACCCGATTGCAGTCGGGTTGGCGGTTCACAACCGCAACTGGAGCACGATCATGACGCATACTCCCCACAACCCGGTGGTTGACGCCATCGTCCGCACCGTCGCCGACGAGGCGCGCGCGGTCGAGAAGCCCTATCGCATGAGCGAAGAGGCGTTTCATCAATTCGACCTGGCCTGCCAGTCGCTGGGCGCGCTGGCGACGCTGTTCGCCGCGCACGATCAGCGGCAACTGGGCCTCTTGCTCGCCGAAGAAGTCGGCAGCCTGTTGAGCCTGGTGCACGACGCCCTCGTCACCGCGCACGCCGAACTCACCAACCGCGAGGTGGTGGCATGACGAACGAGGCCGATACCGACAAAACCATCTCCAGACTGTGCTTCGGCATAAGCGATGTCGCCGCCGAGATCGATGGCTACGCCGCG
>WQUQ01000192.1 GCA_009782025.1 Desulfobulbus sp.
CGTCGATGCCAGCATCCTCAGCGGCCACTGGAACGGCCAGCCGGCGCGGATCGGCGTTGGCCGCGACATCAGCGAGCGCTTGCGCGCCGAAGAACAGCAGAGGCTGGCGGCCAGCGTCTTCGACCACGCCCACGAAGGGATCATGATTACCGATGTCAACGGCCGGATCGTCGAGGTCAACGCCACCTTCAGCGAACTGACCGGCTATGCGCGCACCGAGGCGGTGGGCCAGACAGCCGGCCTGCTCAAATCCGGCCATCACGACGCGAGCTTCTACCAGCAAATGTGGCAGAGCATCGACAAAGTCGACTACTGGTCGGGCGAAATCTGGAATCGCCGAAAATCGGGTGAAATCTTCGTCGAACACCTGAGCATTTCGACCGTGCGCGACCGGCACGGCGAAATATCCCATTTCGTCGGCATCTTCGCCGACATCACGCCGATCAAGGAAAGCCAGCGCCACCTCGAACGACTGGCGCATTTCGACGCCCTGACCCAGTTGCCGAACCGGATGCTGCTGGCCGACCGGATGCAGTTGGCGATGGCGCAGTGCGCACGCAACGGCAAAATTCTCGCCGTTTGCTATCTCGATCTCGACAACTTCAAGCCGGTCAACGACAACCTCGGCCACGCCGCCGGCGACCGCCTGCTGATCGAGGTCGCGCGCCGGCTCAAGGAATGCGTCCGTACTGGCGACACCGTATCGCGCCTGGGCGGCGACGAGTTCGTGCTGCTTTTCTCCAACCTCGACAACGACCTCAAAACCGACCGCGCCATCGAGCGCGTTATCTCGGCGCTCGCCCGCCCTTTCACCATCGACGGACACACCGTGCACATCTCGGCCAGTATCGGCGTCACGCTCTACCCGCAGGACGGCGTCGATGCCGACACCCTGCTGCGCCAGGCCGACCAGGCGATGTATTCGGCCAAGCGGGCGGGACGCAACCGCTACCACCTGTTCGACCCCGAGCGTGACCGGCGCGCCCGTATCCGTCATGAAAAAATCACCCGTATCCGCGCCGGCCTGAGCAACGGCGAATTCCTTCTCCATTACCAGCCCAGAGTCAATATGCGCACCGGCGAGGTGATCGGCGTCGAAGCCGTGGTCCGTTGGCAACACCCGGAACGCGGTCTGCTACCGCCTGACCGCTTTCTGCCAACCCTCGGGGACGACGCGCTGGCTGGCGAACTGGGCAACGAGCTGGGGGATTGGGTCTTGCGTCAAGCGCTCGACCAGCTCGCTGCCTGGATCAATCAAGGCCGGCGCTTGGCCCTCGGCGTCAGCATCTCCGGCGAGTACCTGCAACAGCCGGACTTCGTCGACCGCCTGGGCGAGTTGCTGGCCACCCGCCCGAACGTGCCGCCGGCGTTGCTCGAACTGCAAGTTCTCGAAACCACCGTTCTCGAAGATCAGGCCAAGGGCGTCGAAGTGTTCACCGCCTGCGATCGGCTCGGCGTGTGCTTCGTGCTCGCCGACTTCGGCGCCGGCTCCGCCTCGCTGACCTGGTTCCGCCGCCTGCCGGTCGAGGCCTTGAAAATCGACCCGTCCTTTGTCCGCGACATGCTCGACAACCCGGATCACCTGGCCGTCGTCGAAGGCGCCATCGGCCTGGCCCGGGCCTTCCGTCGCCAGGTCATCGCCGGCGGCGTCGAATCGGTCGAACAGGGTCTGGCCCTGCTCCTGCTCGGCTGCGATGAAGCCCAGGGCAGCGGCATCGCGCGGCCGCTGCCGGCCGCTGATCTGGCCGGCTGGATCGATACCTTCCGGGCCGACGAGTTATGGCTATCGGCTTCCACATTCCGCTGGTCGCACGAGGATTTGCCGTTGTTGATGGCCGAAATCGAGCACATCAACTGGAAAAAGGCGCTCTACGCCTGGCTCGTAGCGGCGGATGCCAACCGCCCGCCGCCGCCCGCCAGCGCGCGGGAATGCCGCTTCGGACGCTGGTATCACGGCCCGTTCAGCCGGCGCTACGCCGCCAGCCCCGGCTTCGCCGATCTGGAGCCGCTGCATGAGCGCATCCACGCCATCGGCGAACAATTGCTCGCCAACCATGCCCGCCTCGACGCTACCGCCACCCAGGCGCTGCGCGACGAACTGGAGGCGATCAGCCAGGAAATGGTGCAACGCCTGCAACAGCTACCGCTGGAAGCGCTGATCGGGACCCGGCGCCGTTGATCCCCGGCGGAATCCAGCAGTTCGGAAAAACTACCCGCCACGGCGCCGCCATTCATGCGTTCCCCCTGTCTCTATCGGTGTCTCTATCGGTTGGAACAACGCCAATCTGCCATTAAACTCACGGATTCAAAAAATTTCCCGTGGTTTTTCCCCGATGCTCGAAGCTGACAATCTGGAATGCGTGCGCGGCGAGCGCCGGCTGTTCGCGGGTCTCGGCTTTCGCCTGGCGGCGGGGGAATTGCTCCACCTGCAAGGCAGGAACGGGGCGGGCAAAACCAGTCTGCTGCGCATGCTGCTCGGCCTCTTGCCGCCGGAGGCTGGCGAGATTCGCTGGCAGGGCGAAGCGATCCGCAAGCTGGCCGAGGATTACCGCGCCGATCTCTGCTATCTCGGCCACCTCAACGCCATCAAGGAAGAATTGACACCGTTGGAAAACCTGCTCGCCGCCGCCCGCCTGGCCGATGAGGATTTGCCCGAGGACGACGCCCTTGACGCCCTGGAGCAGGTCGGCCTCGCCGGGCGCGAGGATCTCGCCTGCAAGTATCTGTCGCAGGGGCAGAAGCGGCGCGTCGCGCTGGCCCGTCTGGTCAAGGAACGGCGGCCGCTGTGGATTCTCGACGAGCCTTTCGTCGCCCTCGACGTCGCCGCCGTGGATTGGCTGGCCGGCCTCATTTCCGGCCACCTGCAACGCGGCGGCCTGGCGGTGATGACGACGCACCAGCCGGTCAGCATCGCCGCCGGCGCGGTGCGCGAACTGCGGCTCGGCTAAGGGTGGGTTGATGTTCAAGATCATCCTGGCGGTCATCGGCCGCGATCTGAAACTGGCCATGCGCCGCCAGGCCGACATCGTTTCGGCGCTGTTTTTCTTCATCATCGTGGTCAGCCTGTTCCCGCTCGGCGTCGGTCCCGAACCCGACCTGCTGCGCAAGCTCGCCCCCGGCGTGCTGTGGGTGGCGGCGCTCCTGGCGACCATGCTGTCGCTGCCGCGCCTGTTTGCCGACGATCACCGCGACGGCACGCTGGAGCAACTGGCGCTGGCTCCGTATCCGCTTGGCCTCGTCGTCACCGGCAAAGTGATCGCTCACTGGCTTGTTTCCGGCCTGCCGCTGGCGCTGATCGCGCCGGTGCTCGGCATCCAGTTCGATCTTTCCGCCGAGGCGCTGGTCGTGCTGACCGGATCCATCCTGCTCGGCACGCCAGCTTTGTCCGGCATCGGGGCCATCGGCGCGGCGCTGACGCTCGGCTTGCGCGGCGGCGGCGTGCTGTTGTCGCTCCTGGTGCTGCCGCTGTACATTCCGGTGTTAATATTCGGCGCTGGCGCGGTTGATGCCACGGTGTCCGGTCTGGGGGGGGAAGGACACCTTTCCCTGCTCGCCGCGCTGACTTTCGCCTCACTCGGCTTCGCCCCCTGGGCCTCGGCCGCCGCCCTCAAAATCGCTCTCGAATGACAGATCGCTTCAATCTCTATCGCTTCGCCTCGCCGGCGACCTTTTATCCGCTGGCCGGCAGGATGATCCCGTGGTTCGTCGTCGCCGCCGTCATTTTCGGCGCGGCCGGGCTGTGGTTCGGCATGCTGGTCGCGCCAACCGACTTCCAGCAGGGCGAGGGCTACCGGATCATTTTCATCCACGTTCCGGCCTCGTGGATGTCGATGTTCATCTATCTGGTCATGGCTTTCTGGGCGGCCATCGGTCTCGCCTTCAACACCCGCCTGTCGGGCATGATGACCCAGGCGCTGGCCCCGACCGGCGCGCTGATGGCCTTTCTCTCGCTATGGACCGGCGCGCTGTGGGGCAAGCCGATGTGGGGCGCGTGGTGGGTCTGGGATGCCCGGCTGACCTCGGAACTGATCCTGCTCTTTCTCTACATCGGCTACCTGGCGCTGACCGCCGCCATCGACGACACGCGCCGCGCCGACAAGGCCGGGGCGCTATTGCTGCTGGTTGGCGTGGTGAATATCCCGATCATCTATTTCTCGGTCAAATGGTGGAACACGCTGCACCAGGGGTCGAGCGTCAATTTCGCCAAATCGTCGATGGCCGTCACCATGCTCTGGGGCATGCTGCTGATGGCGCTGTGCTTCTGGATGTATTCGATTGCCGTGGCGCTCGCCCGCGTGCGCACCATCATGCTCGAACGCGAACGCAACACCGACTGGGCGCGGGCGGAACTGGCCGGCGAAAAGGCGGTCGGAGAGCAATCATCCTAAAAACCGTAGTTGACCGCTTGTGATCCTTGAGAAATCCGCATGAACACGACCTTTCCCGGCTTCGATGAGCGTCACCGCATGAGTGAGGCCGCTACGCGCCCGATCAGGCCGCCCTCGGGCGCGCTGGCGACGTTGCTCCTCCTTGCAGGCATCAGCCTGCCGCGTCGTCGCGCCTTGCCAGCCCACCCGATGCCGACCTACTCCGGCGCGTCCAACTACGGTTTTTAGGATCATGATTTACTGGAACAGCGTCGGCGATTTTCTCGCCATGGGCGGCTACGGCGTGTACGTCTGGGGGTCGTTCGGCGTCACCGCGCTGGTGATGGCGGTCGAGCCGATCCTCGTCGTTCGCCAGCGCAAAAACACCATCGCCCGCCTGAAGCGCCAGTTGCGCGCCGAGGAGCGGGCCGCAACCCGGAGCACCACGGCATGAAATCCCGTCACAAGAAACTGGCGCTGATCGGCGGCGCGCTCGCCGTCATCGGCATCATCGCCGCCCTGGTGCTGAACGCCCTGAACAGCAACATCGCGCTGTACATCTCGCCGACCGATGTCGCCGCCGGCAAGGCTCCGGCCGACCGGCTGTTCCGCATCGGCGGCCTGGTCAAGGATGGCAGCCTCGCCCGCCAGGCCGACGGCGTCACGATCGCCTTCGTCGTCACCGATACCGAGCACGACATGCTTGTCCATTACAAGGGCATCCTTCCCGACCTGTTCAAGGAGGGTAAGGGCGTCGTCGCCCAGGGCCGGCTGGCCGCCGACGGCACCTTCACCGCCAGCGAGGTGCTGGCCAAGCACGACGAAAACTACATGCCGCCGGAGGCCGCCAAGGCTGTCGGCGACGCCCATGCCCGCGCCGCCGAGAAAAAGGCGGCCGAGGATGCGCCCGTCACCCCGACCGCCCCGCCAACCGCGAGCAACTAAAGTATTTTCTACTTGAATGATGACATCAAACCCCCCGATGCCGTTAGCCCCCACCCTGACCCTCCCCCGCAAGCAGGGGAGGGAATCAAACGCCTTCCCCCGCCTGCGGGGGAAGGTTGGGATGGGGGGCGGCGGCGTCAAAAATGTATGCAGTTGAACAGAAAGCGCTCTAAGCATGATCCCTGAACTCGGCCATTTCGCCCTCATTCTCGCCGCACTGGTCGCGCTGGCGCTCGGCACGCTGCCGCTGATCGGCGCCCATCGCCGGCTGCCGGCCTGGATCGCCCTGGCCCGTCCCGCCGCCTTCGCCTTCGCCTTGCTGGTGGCCTTCTCTTTCGCCTGTCTGACGCAGGCCTTCATCGTCAACGACTTTTCCGTCGTTTATGTGGCGCAGCATTCCAATTCGCTATTGCCGACGGTTTATCGCGTCGCCGCCGTCTGGGGCGGTCACGAAGGCTCGCTGCTGCTGTGGATGCTGATGCTGGCCGGGTGGACCGCCGCCGTGGCGCTGCTCTCGCGCCAGTTGCCGGAGGCCATGACCGCCCGCGTGCTCGGCGCCATGGGCCTCATCGCCTTTGGCTTTCTGCTCTTCATCCTGTTTACCTCCAACCCGTTCGAGCGCCTGCTGCCGGGCGCGGCCGAGGGGCGCGACCTCAACCCGATGCTGCAAGACCCCGGCCTGGTCATCCATCCGCCGCTCTTGTACATGGGTTATGTCGGCTTCTCGGTGGCTTATGCCTTTGCCATTGCCGCGCTGCTCTCCGGCCAACTCGACGCCGCCTGGGCGCGCTGGTCGCGGCCGTGGACGATGGCGGCGTGGATTTTCCTGACCCTGGGCATCGCCATGGGGTCGTGGTGGGCCTACTACGAACTGGGCTGGGGCGGCTGGTGGTTCTGGGATCCGGTCGAGAATGCCTCATTCATGCCCTGGCTGGTCGGCACGGCGCTGATTCACTCGCTGGCGGTCACCGAAAAGCGCGGCAGCTTCAAGAACTGGACGGTGCTGCTGGCCATCTCGGCCTTCTCGCTGTCGCTGCTCGGCACCTTTCTGGTGCGCTCCGGCGTGCTGACCTCGGTGCATGCTTTCGCCACCGACCCGACGCGCGGCATCTTCATCCTCGTCTTTCTCGTCGTCGTGGTCGGCGCGTCGCTGGCGCTGTTCGCCTGGCGCGCCCCGAGCGTCGGCCTGGGCGGGCGCTTCGGCCTCATTTCGCGCGAATCCATGCTGCTCACCAATAACGTGCTGCTGGTCGTCGCCGCCGCCACGGTGCTGCTCGGCACGCTCTATCCGCTCCTGGTCGACGCGCTGGGCATCGGCAAGATTTCGGTCGGCCCGCCCTATTTCGATCTGGTGTTCCGGGTGGTCATGATTCCGCTGTTGTTCCTGCTCGGCATCGGCCCGTTCGCCCGCTGGAAGGAAGCCTCGCTGCCGGAGATCCTGCGCGCCGTGCGTTGGGCTTTCGCGGTCGGCGTCATCGTCGCCATCGCCGTACCGCTGCTCTACGGCCGCTGGAACCCGCTGACCGCCCTCGGCCTGCTGCTGGCCGGCTGGATCGCCGCCACTGTCAGCATCAACTTCGTCGACCGCGTGCGCCAGACGCGCGGCGACGGCGGCTTCCTCCACGCCGCGCTGCGTCAGCCGCGCAGTTTCGTCGGCATGCACCTGGCTCACCTCGGCGTCGCCGTGTTCGTCGTCGGCGTCACGATGGTCATGAGTTTCGAGGAAGAAAAGGATGTCAAGATGGACGCCGGCGAGTCGGTCGTCGTCGCCGGCTATACCTTCACCTTCCGCGGCGTGCATCAGGTCGACGGCCCCAATTACAAGGCCGCCCAGGGGCAGTTCGAGTTGAGCCGGGATGGCCGCTTGCTGCGCCAGTTGACGCCGGAAAAGCGCAACTACGTCTCCGGCGGCATGCCGATGACCGAGGCCGCGATCGACGCCGGCTTTCTGCGCGATGTCTATGTCTCGCTCGGCGAACCGATCGACCCCGGCCAGCCGGAAGGCGCCTGGGCCGTGCGCGTCTATTACAAACCCTTCGTCGACTGGATCTGGGGCGGCTGTCTGCTGATGGCGTGCGGCGGCCTCTGGGCCATGCTCGACCGCCGTTACCGCCTGAAGGCGCGCAGCGCCGCTCGCCTGCCCGCCGGGAGCCAAACCGCATGAACCGTTACACCTGGATACTCGGCGCTTTCGCCGCCCTCGTCGTGCTGCTCGCCGTCGGCCTCAGCCGTGATCCGCGCGACATTCCCTCGCCGCTGGTCGGCAAGCCGGCCCCGGCCTTCCGCCTGATGCAACTGGCCGAGCCGGACAAGACCTTCGGCCCCGAGGATCTGCGCGGCCAGCCCTGGCTGCTCAATGTCTGGTCCACGTGGTGCGTCTCCTGTCGTTATGAGCACCCGGTGCTGGTCGAATTCGCCAAAAAAGCCCCCGTGCCGCTGATCGGTCTCAATTACAAGGAATTGCGCGGCGACGGCGAAGTCGACATGAGCAAGATCGCCGCCGATCAGGAGCAACAACTGGCGCTGCAACGCGCCGGCGACTGGCTGCGCGCGCACGGCAACCCGTACCGGCTGACGGTGATGGACATCGACGGTCGCGTCGGCATCGACTACGGCGTCTATGGCGTGCCGGAAACCTATGTCATCGACAAGGACGGCATCATCCGCATGAAGCACACCGGGCCGATCACGCCCGAGGTGTTGAGCCAAAAAATCCTGCCCCTGCTGGCGGAGCTGAGCCGATGATCGCCCGTGTCCTGGTTTTCGCACTCTGCCTGCTCACCACCGCCGCCCACGCCTCGCCGGCCAACGAAGCGGCGCTGGCCGCCGACCCGGTGGCCGAAAAGCGCCTCCAGGCGCTGTCCAAGGAACTGCGCTGCCTGGTCTGCCAGAACGAAACCATCGCCGATTCCAACGCCGACCTGGCCGCCGATCTGCGCCGCGAAATTCGCGGCATGATCCACGACGGCAAGACGGACGCCGAAATCGTCGATTTCATGGTCGCCCGCTACGGCGACTTCGTGCTCTACCGGCCGCCAGTCAAAGGCATCACGCTGCTGCTCTGGGGCGGCCCGGCGGCTCTGCTGCTGCTCGGCCTGATCGCCCTGTTCGCCTATCTGCGCCGCCGCGCCGGCCGCGTCGGCGATGTCGAACGACCGCTGTCGACCGAGGAAGCCGGTCGCCTCGAAGCCCTGCTCAAGGAAACCGATTCCAAATGATGCCGTTCATTCTGTACGCGACCTTGATCGTCGTGGTCATCTGCGCCTTTCTCTTTCTGCCGCTATGGCTCGGCCAGCGCGGCGCGGCCGCGGGCGGCGACCGCCAGGCGGCCAATCTGGCCATTTTCCGCGACCAACTGGCCGAACTCGAACGCGAACGCCAGGAAGGCACGCTGGCCGCCGCCGATTTCGACCAGGCCCGTCAGGAATTGCAGCGCCGCCTGCTCGACGAAGCCAGCCCGGCGGCGGATGTCGCCGCAGCCAAGATGGCGCCCAGCCGCAAGACGGCGCTCGCCCTGCTCGTGCTGCTGCCGCTTGCTGCGGCGGGCGGCTACGCCCTGCTCGGCAATCCGGCAGCGCTCGACCCGATGCAGCGCAGCCAGCCCACTCAGCATGACATCGAGCGCATGGTGTCCGACTTTGCCGCCAAGATGGAAAAAGAGCCGGACAATCTGCAAGGATGGGTCACGCTGGGCCGTTCCTACAAGGTGATGGGACGTGGCGAGGAGGCCGAACGGGCCTACCAGAAAGCCTGGCCGCTGGTCGAACACGAGCCGCAACTGTTGACGGAGTATGCCGATCTGCTGGCCAGTAAAGCCGGCTCCCTGAGCGGCCGTCCCGAAGAACTGGTCAACCAGGCGCTGGCGCTGGATCCCGACAACCTGATGGCGCTTTGGCTCTCCGGCACCGCCGCCTTCAATCGCGGCGATTACGCCACGGCCGTCGAGCGCTGGCAGCGCGCCCAGCAGCACATCGCGCCGGATTCCGAAGACAGCCAGATGCTGGCCAGCAGCATCGAAGAAGCGCAGCGGAAACTGGGCGGCGGCAAGGTCGCCGCCGCGGCAGCCAAGGCATCGGCCAACGCATCGGCCAGCATCCGCGGCCATGTCGAATTGGCCGCCGCGCTGAAAGACAAGGCCGCTCCCGGCGATACCGTGTTCATCGCCGTCAAGGAAGCCGGCGGCCCGCCCATGCCGCTAGCCGCCGGGCGTCTGACCGTCGCCGACCTGCCGACGGATTTCAGTTTTTCCGATGCCGACGCCATGATGCCGTCCCGCCTCCTGTCATCCGTCAAGACGCTCCAGATCGACGTTCGCGTCTCCAGGAGCGGCACTGCCACGCCCCAGCCCGGCGACCTCGCCGGTAGCTCGGGGCCGGTGAAATTCGGCGCCGGGAACTTGCGCATCGTCATCGACAAGGCGCTTCCGTAGGCTGATGGTCGACGCCGCTCGCCGGGGATTCCTGCGCGGCCGGACGCGGCCCAGGGCCGAGTTGCGTCCGCCCTGGGCCGGGCCGGAAGCCGCCTTCATCGACCGCTGCACCCGCTGCCGCGACTGCCTGCCGGCCTGCCCGCCGGGCATCGTCGTCAGCGGCGATGGCGGTTATCCGACCCTCGACTTCACGCGCGGCGAATGCACCTTCTGCGCCGCCTGCGTCAGCGCCTGCCAGCCGCAGGCGCTGCTGCGCCGCGACGGCGAGGTGCCGTGGCCGTACACGGCGCACATCGGCGCCGCCTGCCTGCCGGCGCGGGGCAGCGACTGCCGGGTCTGCGGCGATCATTGCGCGGCGCAGGCCATTCGCTTTTCGCCGCGCATCGGCGGCAGCCCGCTGCCGGCAATCGACGCCAGCCGCTGTACCGGCTGCGGCGCTTGTCTCGTTCCCTGCCCGAGCCAAGCCATTCACATCGCCTGATCTCTGCTTTAATCTTTGCCGATGCCTGGCTAACCGGAGATACCCCATGACCACAAAAAAATTCCGCCTCGTCACCCGCAGCGATTTCGACGGCCTGGTCTGCGCCGTGTTGCTCAACGAACTGAACCTGATCGACGACATCAAGTTCGTGCACCCGAAGGACATGCAGGACGGCAAGATCGAGATCGGCAACGGCGACATCACCACCAACCTGCCCTATGTCGCCGGCGCGCATCTCGCCTTCGACCACCACCTGTCGGAAACGCTGCGCAATGCCGGCGCGCACGCCAACCACATCATCGACGCCAATGCCCCCTCGGCGGCGCGTGTCGTCTATGACTACTACGGTGGCCAGGCGGCTTTCCCGCGTATTTCGGCGGCGATGATGGCGGCCGTCGACAAGAGCGACTCGGCGCAGTTCAGTCGCGAGGAAATTCTCAATCCCGAGGGCTGGGTGCTGCTCAATTATCTGATGGACGCCCGCACCGGCCTTGGCCGTTTCCGCGATTTCCGCATCAGCAACTACGCGCTGATGATGGATCTCATCCGCTATTGCCGCGATCACGACATCGACGACATTCTCGCCCTGCCCGATGTCAAGGAGCGCGTCGATCTGTATTTTGCGCACGCCGACAAGGCCAAGGACCAGATCCTGCGCTGCGCCACCGTGCACAAGAACCTGGTTGTGCTCGACCTGCGCGACGAGGAAACCATCTGGGCGACCAACCGCTTCACGATCTATGCGTTGTTCCCGCAGACCAACATCTCGATCCATGTGTTGTGGGGCGTGCACAAGCAGAACACCGTGTTCGCCGTCGGCAAGTCGATCCTCGATCGCGGCAGCAAGACCAATGTCGGCGAACTGATGCTGGCCTACGGCGGCGGCGGCCATCAGGCGGCCGGCACCTGCCAGGTCGCCAACGAGCAGGCGGCGACGACGTTGCAGGCCTTGATCGCCCGCATCAACGCCGACGGCTGAACCTTATTCGGGCGTGGCGGTTGGAGGCAGCAATGGCGTCGGCGAGTAGCCGGATTCGATCATTTCGGCTTCCAGCTTGAGGCGCAGGATCAGCAGCCCGCGCAGCGATTCCCGCGCCCGATCCCTGGCCCAGGACAGATGGTCGTCCGCCAGGCAAGCGTCGATCTCGTGACGATTGGCCAGGTTGATGCCGCAAATTGCCGCGTAGCGCAGAATCTCGTGATCCAGTTCGCGCAACTCCGAGTCATAATGTTCAAATCCGCTCATGGACGGAGCATACAACCAAAAGGGAGCCTCCAATGCAGTGGTTAGCCCTGCCTGATCCACGCAAGAACAT
>WQUQ01000193.1 GCA_009782025.1 Desulfobulbus sp.
TGTCGACCGTCCGTTGCGGATGGTGCAATTTGTCGAGACCGAACAGGCCGATGCGGAAGCTGCGAAAATCGGCGGGTTCGTCGCATTGCAGCGGCACGCCGGCCGCTGACTGGATGCCCTGGGCGAGAAATTTCTTGCCATTCTGGATATCCGGGTCGGTGGTGTAGCTGACGACCACGCCGGGAGCCTGGAAACCGGTCGCCGCAACGCTCGGGAAGCCGCGCGCGACCAGCAGTTCACGCACGCGCCGGCCGAGTTCCCATTGCTCCTCGGCGACGCGGGCGAAGCCGTAGGCTTCGGTTTCCAGCATCACGTCGCGCACCACGCTCAGGGCATCGGTCGGCAGCGTCGCGTGGTAGGCGTGGCCGCCGCTTTCGTAAGCCTCCATGATTTGCAGGCATTTCTTCAGATCGCAGGCGAAGCTGCTGCTTGTCGTTTCGTCGATGCGCGTCCGGGCGCGTTCGCCAAGGGCGATCAGGGCGGCGCAGGGCGGGCCGCTCCAGCCTTTTTGCGGGGCGCTGATGAGGATGTCGACATGGCTCTCGGCCATGTCCACCCAGACCGTGCCGGAGGCGACGCAATCGAGTACGAACAGGCCGCCGACGGCTGCCGTCGCAGCGCCGACAGCGGCCACGTAATCGGGCGGCAGAATCATGCCCGAGGCGGTTTCGACATGCGGCGCGAAAACGACATCGGGCCGCTGCTCGCGGATGGCGCTCAACACGTCGGCCAGTGGCGGCGGGGCGAATGGCGACTGGGGGCCGTCGCCCGTCGGCCTGGCCTTGAGCACGATGCTCTCGGCGGGGATTTGGCCGGCCGCGAAAATCTGCGTCCAGCGGTAGCTGAACCAGCCGTTGCGGATGACCAGCGTCTTCTTGCCGCCGGCGAACTGACGGGCGACCGCTTCCATGCCGTAGGTGCCGCCGCCGGGCACGACGACGGCGGCGCGGGCGTGATAGACCGTCTTGAGCAGGCGGGAAATGTCGCGCATGACGCCCTGAAAGCGCTGCGACATGTGATTCAGCGAGCGGTCGGTGTACACCACCGAATATTCGAGCAGGCCGAGGGGGTCGGGTTGGGGCAGCAGGGCGGGCATTCGTTTTCTCTCCATCGGGTTGTCGTTGGCCGCGTGGCCGAGGCCGCAGCATAAACCGGGGTGACAGTCGATGCCAGTTCCCCGTTGCGGCTGGGTCGACGACTTGGGGGCGTGACGGCTGGCACCGCAGCTTGTCGCCATGGCATAAATGTCGAAAGTGTGAAATTCTGCACCAACCATCCGACGGAGCGCTTCAAGAAAAACAGGATCCAGCCGATAAATAGCACGAAGGCAACGTGATTTTCGGAGGTCCGCCATGAACGTCATCTACAGCAGCGAGCATTTCTGGATCCTGGCTTACCCGGCCCAGCAGGGGTTCGAGTTGTTCGACAAGGACGGGATGCGGACCTTGTTCCTGCAAGGCCCGTCGGCTCGCCACTTCTATCTCGCGATGGAAGAAATCCCCGAAACCGAGCGCGATTACGCAACCATCGACGCCTTCCTGGATAACTATTGCCAGGGCAGCGCCCGGCCCATCGTGATTCACTAAATGCCGCGTCACGGAACGACTGTTCCTGGCGCCAGCCAAGGCCGAGTTGATTTTTCGCTGAAGTAGGGTAGGGTTGCGGCGTTTGAGAATGGTTGAAAAAGAACTCAAAGCGGCCCATTTCTGGCTGCTATCGGGGTGACAAAGGGAAATTCGGATGGGACTGACTTATGCCAATCTCGAATTGGAAAACGCTTGGGGCAAGCGGCGCATTCCAGCGCGGGCGCTGGTGGATTCCGGGGCGGTTTTCATGATCGTGCCCGAGCATACCGCTTTGCAGCTTGGCTATGATTTGGACGAAACAAGCCAGCGCGAGGTGATTCTGGCGGATGGCTCGCGCCGCATTGTGCCAATGGTGGGGCCGCTGCGCGTGCACTTCGGCGACCGCTATTGTGACCTGTCCGCGCTGGTATTTGGCGACGAACCCTTGATGGGCGCTGGGCCAATGGAAATGATGGATTTGGTGCTGCATCCCACCACGCAAACCGTGACAGTCAACCCGGCAAGCCCTTACCTGCCTGTGGCGGCGGCGAAATAAATTGACATGATGAGTGAAACAATGGCGCTGGCCCTGCTGGCTGGCATGGGCGTGGTCATCCTGCTGCAAGCCGTGTCGCTGTGGCGTGGCCGTGATGTCGACGCCACCAAGGCGCGGCTGGACGAATTGCGAGCGGCGCTGGAGCAAGGTCTGGCGCGGCTGGAGCGCGAATTGCGCGAAGAACTCGCGCGCGGGCGGCGGGAGGATGCGGAAGGCGCGTTTCGCGACCGCGAGGAACGCGCCCAGTCGGCGACGCTGCTCGGTCAGGCGGTGACGACCCAGGTCGGACAGTTCGGCGCCTTGCAGGCCGAGCGGCTGGAGGCTTTTGCGCGCGAGTTGAGCCGTTTTTCGCTGGGCCTCGACGAGCGCTTCGAGCGCCTCAAGCAGAGCGTCGAGGGGCGACTGGCGTCGATTCAGGCGGATAACGCCAACAAGCTGGAGGAAATGCGCCGGACGGTCGATGAAAAACTGCACGCGACGCTGGAGCAGCGTCTGGGCGAATCCTTCAAGCTGGTCAGCGACCGTTTGGAACAGGTGCATCGCGGCTTGGGCGAGATGCAGTCGCTGGCCGCCGGCGTCGGCGATTTGAAGCGCGTGCTGACCAATGTCAAGACGCGCGGCACCTGGGGCGAGGTGCAGTTGTTGGCCCTGCTCGAACAGTTGCTGACCGCCGAGCAGTTCGCCGCCAACGTCAATACCCGGCCCGGCGGCAACGAGCGGGTCGATTTTGCCATCCGCCTGCCGGGCAAGGACGATGGCGCGGTCGTCTGGCTGCCGATCGACGCCAAATTCCCGATCGAGGATTACCAGCGCCTGCTCGAAGCCCAGGAGCGCGGCGATCCGGCGGCGGTGGAGGAGGCGGCTCGGGCCATCGAAACGCGCCTGAAAAACGAGGCGCGCAGTATCCGCGACAAATATGTCGCGCCGCCGCACACCACCGATTTCGCGCTGCTCTACCTGCCGGTCGAGGGCTTGTACGCCGAGGCGTTGCGTCGGCCGGGGCTGGCTGAAACCTTGCAGCGCGATTTCCGCGTCAGCCTGGCCGGGCCGACGACGCTGGCGGCCCTGCTCAACAGCTTGCAAATGGGTTTTCGCACGCTCGCCATCGAGCAGCGTTCGGCCGAGGTGTGGGCAGTGCTCGGCGCGGTCAAGGCCGAGTTCGGCAAATTCGGCGAGGCGCTTGCCCACACGCGCAAGAAGCTCGACGAGGCGAGCAATTCCATCGGCAAGGCGGAAACGCGCACGCGCCAGTTGTCGCGCAAGCTGAAGGAAGTCGAGGCGCTGCCCGCTGGCGTGGCCGAGCAGTTGATCGGCGTCGCCGATCTGGATGACAGCGATGATGAATGATCTCGAAACGGCTTACCGGGCAACCACCTACCGGGTGTTTCTGCCCGGCGGCGCGGTCGATCTGCGCCTCGACCAAGCCAACGGGCGCCTCTCCGCCTGGCTGGCGGCGGCGGGCTGTCGCTGCTTCGCCCTCGTCACCGCCTGCAATCCCGGCGCGCAGCCGTCAAGCGCCGCCGCCAATGCCGAGCGGCAGGCGCGGCTGGAGTGCGAATTGCTCGCAGGCAACTACGAACCCTTCGCCGCCGAGCATGTCGCCGATGACGGCGCCTGGCCGGTCGAGGAGAGTTGTTTCGTGCCCGATCTGGCCGCCGGAGATGCCTGCGCACTGGCCGCCGATTTCGGCCAGAACGCGGTCGTTTGCGGCGGGGAGGATGGGACGCCGCGCCTGGTTTGGCTCAACCCGGGCGGCTGATTTCGAGTAATTCAGGCCGCTTCGAGCACACGCATTTCGACGTGAAGTCCGGCAGCCGCCGCCATGTTCACCAGCGCATCAAGGCCGAACAGGTTGATCTTGCCGCGCATCAGATCAGAGATACGCGGCTGGGTCACGCCAAAGAGCCTGGCGGCTTGTGCCTGACTCATTTCGCTACGGACAAGATGATTCTTCAGCGCCGTCATCAAGGCGGAACGCAGTTTCATGTTCTCCGCTTCTTCCGGGGTGTCTTCGATGGCATCCCAGACGCTGACAAATCGTTGGCTAGTGTTCATTGGCCTAGCTCCTGTAACAAGTCACGGTAACGCTTCGAGGCCAAGTCCAGATCGGCCTTGCTGGTCTTCTCCGTCTTCTTCTGGAAGCAGTGCAGCACATAGACGGCATCAGCGAACTTGGCAACGTAGAGCACCCGGAAAGCCCCGGCGGCATCCCGAATCCGAATCTCTTTCACGCCTTGACCCACGGCGCTCATGGGCTTCCAGTCATCCGGCTCCTGGCCGTTTTGCACCTGATCGATCTGATGGCCCGCCTCGCGTCTGACCGTGAGTGGAAAGGCGCGAAGGTCATCCAGAGAACTTCCGCGAAACTCGACAGATTTGGAATCGGTCATGCCCGAATAATACAATATTTTATATATTCGGACAAGTGAATTCAGGCTTTGGCTGGCGGAAATGCCACTGGCGAAAACGGGAAGTGAGGGCGGATTCACTGCCTGGACGCAGCGACTCCCACCTCACGCATCAACATCTGCATCTGATTACCACAGCTTCCACCACGCGCTCTTGCGTTCCAGGCCGATCTCGAAAAAACGGCTGTCGGGGAAGTTCTGGCGCAGCACGCGCTCGGCGTCGTCGCGCAGGTCGGTCAGGCCCAGTTCGTCGTAGGCTTTGACCAGGATGAACATCGCTTCCTCGATGGCCGGCGCGCGCGGGTAGGTCTTGATCGCGTACTGGGCGCGGTTGGCCGCGGCGACGTAGGCGCCCCGGCGCATGTAGTAGTGGGCGACGTTGACATCCTGCTGGGCCAGGGCGTTGACCAGATAATCCATGCGCTTGATGGCGTCCGGCGCGTATTTGCTGTCCGGGAAGCGGGTGGTCAGTTCACGGAAGGCTTCAAAGGATTCGCGCGCCGCCTTGGGGTCGCGTTCGGAGAGATCCTGATTGCTGATGTAGCCGACCAGACCGAGATCCTCGTTGAAATTGATGAGGCCCTTCAGGTAATACACATAATCGACGGCCGGATGATTCGGGTGCAGCTTGATGAAACGGTCGGCAGCGGCCAGCGCCGAGCCGGCTTCGCCGGACTTCCAGTACACGTAGCTGAGTTCGAGTTGCGCCTGTTGCGCGTAGCGGCCATAGGGAAAGCGGGCTTCGAGTTTTTCCAGATACTTGGCCGCGCCAACCCAGTTGCCATCCGTCTGCGCCTCCTTGGCCTCGGCATAGAGCCGGCCGGCCGACCAGCCGGCGGTTTCATCGGCCTTCTCGGACAGCGAACTGCAACCGGCCAGAAAGACGGCGACGAAAAGGGCGGCGAGCAGGCGGAGGACGGCGGGGGAGCGGAACGCGGGGCCGAATGTGACACCATATGCGGCTAAACTTCGCATCATGAAAGATCCTGTGGAAAACGCCGGCGATTATAGCCGAATTGAACCGCTGCATCTGAGCGTCCCGGAGGCCGAAGCGGGCCGCCGCCTCGATCAGGCGCTGGCGGCTTTGCTGCCCCGGCATTCGCGCAGCCGCCTGCAATCCTGGGTGCGCGACGGCCATGTCGCCATCGACGGCCAGGTCGAGCGCGAGCCGAAGCGCAAATTGCTCGGCGGCGAGCGCCTGAGCGTCACCGAGCCGGTCGACGCCCGCGCCGGCCAGGAGTTGCCGGAGGATATTCCGCTCAACCTCGTTTTCGAGGATGAAACGCTGCTGGTCATCAACAAGCCGGCCGGGCTGGTCGTCCATCCCGGCAGCGGCAACTGGCACGGCACCCTGATGAATGCGCTGCTGCATCATGTGCCGGGCATCGAGGCGATTCCGCGGGCCGGCATCGTGCATCGTCTGGACAAGGACACCAGCGGCCTCCTGGTCGTCGCCAAGACGCTGGCGGCGCAGACCGATCTGGTGCGCCAGTTGCAGGAACGGACGGTGCGCCGCGTCTACCTGGCGGTGGCGACCGGCGCGCTGAAAAGCGGCGGCGGCGTCGATGCGCCGATTGGCCGGCACCCGGTGCAGCGCGTCAAGATGGCGGTGGTGCCGGAGAGTCGCGGCGGCAAGCCGGCGCTGACCTGGTTTCGCATTCTCGAATCCTTCCCTTACTGCACCTTCGTCGAATGCTCGCTGGAAACCGGGCGCACGCACCAGATTCGCGTCCATCTCGCATCGATCGGCCATCCGCTGGTCGGCGACCCGGTCTATGGCCGGCCCAATGCCAAGCTACCCGATTTCCCGCGCCAGGCTCTGCATGCCACCCGTCTGGGCCTGACGCATCCCCTCAGCGGTCTGAAAATGCAGTGGGAAGTGCCGCTGCCGCCGGACATGCGCGATTTATTGGAGACCTTGCGTCATGGTTGAGACATTGCATCCCGAATGGCCGGCGCCGCCCCAGGTGCGCGCCCTGCAAACCCTGCGCGGCGGCGGTTGCAGCCCGGCACCGTGGGATAGTTGCAATTTCGGCGATTACGTCGGCGACAAGCCGGAGCGCGTCGCCGCCAACCGCGCCCGCCTGCGCCCGTTGCTGCCGAGTGAACCGTGCTGGCTGCGCCAGGTGCACGGCATCACCGTGGTCGATGCCGCCACGGTGGATACGACGGCGGGCGCGCCGGAAGCCGACGCCGCCTTCGCCCGTCAGCCGGGAACCGTTTGCGCGGTGATGACGGCGGACTGCCTGCCGGCGTTGTTCTGCGACCGCGCCGGCAGCGTCGTTGCGGCGGCGCATGCCGGCTGGCGCGGTCTGGCCGACGGCGTGCTGGAAGCCACCGTCGCCGCCATGAACGCGCCGCCAAGCGAAGTGCTGGCCTGGTTCGGGCCGGCCATCGGCCCCCGCTGTTTCGAGGTCGGCGGCGAAGTCAGAAGCGCCTTCGTCGAACACGATCCGGCGGCGGCCAGCGCTTTCCAACCGGCTGGCGACGGCAAATGGCTGGCCGACATCTACACCCTGGCCCGCCAGCGCCTGATGGCCATCGGCGTCACCGCCATCTTCGGCGGCGGCCATTGCACCATGAGCGAGCGCGAGCGCTTTTTCTCCTATCGGCGCGACGACGTGACCGGGCGCATGGCGACGCTGATCTGGCTGGCGTGATAACTCAGCGTTCATGCAATTTATGTAGGTTGGGTAGAGCGTAGCGAAACCCAACACCGTTGCTTACGTGGCATAACGCCCAACCGTTGGACATCGCTGCGCTCAGCCCAACCTACGATCACTGCCGAGCCATCAAGCCATCTGGCTCAAGGTTTTGCGAAAGCGCAGCAGCGCCAGCGCGAACAGTACGCTGCCGATGGCCGCCAGCCACAGAAATTGCGGCCAGACGACCGTGAGGCCGGCGCCGCGATAGAGGATGGCCTGGCTCAGTTCGACGAAGTGCGTGGTGGGGGCGGCGAGCATGATGTTCTGCACCAGGTCGGGCATGCTTTCGCGCGGCGTGTTGCCGCCGGAGAGCATTTGCAGCGGCAGCATGACCAGCACGAACAACATGCCGAATTGCGGCATGCTGCGGGCGAGGGTGGCCATGAAAATGCCCATCGAGGTCATGGCGAAAAGGTGCAGCGCGGCGCCGGCGAGAAAGAGGGCGACCGAACCCTCGATCGGCACCTTCAGCGCGCCGCGCACGACAAAGGTGAGCGAGATGGCGGTCGCCACGAGCACGACCAGCCCCATCGACCAGATCTTGGCGACCATGATTTCGGCGGGCGTGACCGGCATGGCGAGCAGATGTTCAATCGTGCCGTGCTCGCGTTCGCGGATCAGCGCCGCGCCGGTGAGGATGATGGAGAGCATGGTCACGTTGTTGATGAGTTGCACCACCGCGCCGAACCACGATTGCGTGAGGTTGGGGTTGAAGCGCACGCGCGCGGCGAGATCGACGGGGGGCGCGGCGGATGCACGGTAACGCCTGACGAACTCGCCCGCTTCGTCGCTCACCATCTGCTGAATGTAGCCGCTGCCGGTGAAAGCCTGGCTCATGCGCGTGGCATCGACGTTGAGCTGCACTTCGGCGGGGCGTCCGGCGAGCGCGTCGCGCTGAAGATTGGGCGGGATATTGAGGACGAAGGTGTACAGGCCCAGGTCCATGCCGCGGTCGGCCTCGGCGGGCGTCACCCGGTAGGGCGTGACGAAATGCGGCGGAAAAAAGGCGCTGATGAGGCGCTGCGATAACGGCGAGTCATCATCGTCGATCACGGCGATGGCGGCTTTGTACAAGGTTTCCGGCTGGGCGGTGGCCGATGAATAGATCATCGCGGTAAAGGCGAACACGATCAGGATCATCAGCATCGGATCGCGGGCGAGGCTCCACAACTCCTTGACGCCGAGTCGGTAGATGTTTTGCAGGCGGCGTTTCATGTCATTGCTGCGGTTTCTTCGGCATGACCGTGCAAACAGGGGGCTTGAATTTTTATTCCATCACTATGCAACGGAAATTTTCATTAAAAACAAAGTTAGAGCGTCATGACTGCGACAACTCGCCCGCCTACTCCGCCGCCACCAACGAAGCTGCCGGAATGCCGAGTGTGACCAGCTTGCGAATCATGGCGAGGGTGAGTTTGCGCTTGCCGTTCAGGACTTCATAAACGCGATTCTTTTGGCCGATGTAAGGGGTGAGGTCGGCCACGGACAGCCCCGCTTGCTCCATGCGGAATTTGATCGCGGCGATGGGGTCGGGCGGAGCGATGGGATAGTGTTTTTTCTCATAGGCTTCGATCAGCGTGACCAGAGCTTCAAAATATGCGCCATCAATGCTGTCGGGATCGGGTTCTTCGTCGGCATCAAAAAAGGCTTCGGCCGTTTTAAGCGCGGCGCGGTAGTCGGCTTCGGTGCGGATGGGGTGGAGTTGGTTTTTCATGGTTTTTTGTCCTTCGGTGTGTACTCTATCTCGCGGGCGTTGATGGCGTCGTATTCTTCGTGCGTGCCAATGAATTTGATATACACCGTGGTGATGGTGTAAGCCACCGCTACCACCAGGCGATAGTCATTGCCCTTGATGTTGAAGATGATGCGACGACCGGGGAGGATGCTGGCGTTCCTGAACTGCGCCTTGACATCGGCAGGGCTGCGCCATTCACTTTGCCCGACTTCGCCCACCCATGCCCGCAATGGCCGCTCGGCATCGGGGTGTTTGATCCAGTAGTCGCGCAGGGTGCTGATGGCAATAATCCGCATGGGCAAAGAATAGTCCCGATTTGGGACTGGCGCAAGGAAGATTTGGTTTTCATCACCGTTCCTGCTTCTTCAGCATGACCATGGCGAGGCCGATGATGACGGGAATGGCGATGGCGAGCGGCCAGAAGGCGGCGTGCAGGTCGCTGAAGCCCAGCGCCTTGTTGAAGACGCCGCGGCTGACCGTCATCATGTGGGTGGCGGGGTAGATTTGGCCGATGATGCGCCCGGAGCCTTCGAGCGACGATACCGGCGTGAGCATGCCGGAAAACTGCACGGTGGGAATCATGGTGCCGATCATGGTGAAAAACAGCGCGGCGATCTGGCTTTTGGTCAGGGTCGAGACCAGCAGGCCAACCGCCGTGGTGCACAGGCAATAGAGCGCGGCGGCGGCGAACAGGGCGGGGAGGCTGCCCTTGATCGGCACGCCGAACACAGTGACCGTGACCAGCGCCATCAGCGCAAAATTCAGGTAAGCCAGCACCACGTAAGGCGCTTGTTTGCCGAGCAGAAATTCCAGGCGCGTCACGGGGGTGACGTAGAGGTTGATGATGGAACCGAGTTCTTTTTCGCGCACCACGGCCAGCGCCGTGAGCATGGCGGGCAACATCATCAGCAGCATGGGGATGAGCGCGGGAACCATCGCCGGCAAGCTCAGCACGTCCGGGTTGTAGCGAAAACGGGTTTGCACCGTGACGGGCGCCTGGGCGTTGCCGCCCTGGCTCAGGCGCATGCGCTCCAGCAGCCAGCCCTGGTGCATGCCAAGCGCGTAGCCGCGCACGGTTTCCGCCCGTTGCGGCATGGCGCCGTCGATCCACGCGCCGATTTGCACCGGCTGGCCGCGCCCCACGTCGCGGGCGAAATTGGGCGGAATTTCAAGCGCCAGCGCGATCTCGCCGTTGCGCATGCGCCGGTCGATGTCGGCATGGTTCGCCAGCGGCGACTGCTCGATGAAGTAGCGCGAACCGGCGAGGTTCAGTTGGTAATCGCGCGAGAGGCTGGTCTGGTCGTGATCGAGCACCGCAAAGCGCAGATCTTCCACATCCATGTTGATGCCGAAGCCCATGACGAACAGCAGCAGCAATGAACCGGCAAAGGCCAGCGTGGCGCGCACCGGGTCGCGCTGCAATTCCAGCGCCTCGCGCCACATGTAGCTCCAGGCGCGTTGTCCTGAGGACAGAAGACGGAGGACAGAGGACGGATTTGTGGTCTGTGGTCTGTGGTCAGTTGGCACATGAGCACTGAGTGCTGATTCCTGACCCTCTCTCTGTCTTTTGTCCTCCGTCTTCTGTCCTCCGGTAGCGCCGGCATCGACGAGATAAGCGATGAACGCCGCTTCGAGCGTTGCCGCGCCGCGCCCTTGCGTGATGGCGTCGGGCGTGTCGCTAACCAGCACGCGACCGGCGTGCATCAACGACATGCGGTCGCAACGCTGCGCCTCGTTCATGAAGTGCGTGGAGATGAAGATCGTCACGCGGTCTTGACGCGAAAGGGTTAGCAGCAGCCGCCAGAAATTGTCGCGGGCGATCGGATCGACGCCGGAGGTTGGCTCGTCGAGGATTAAGAGTTCCGGCTTATGCACCATCGCCACCGCCAGCGAGAGCCGCTGGCGCACGCCGAGCGGCAGATTCTCGGGCAGCGTGTCGAGCGCCTCGGCGAGGGCGAAACGTTCGACCATTTCGGCGACGCGGGCGGCGATGTCGGCTTCCGGCACGTGAAAGAGCCGGGCGTGCAGCACCAGGTTCTGGCGCACGGTCAGTTCGCCGTACAGCGAAAAGGCCTGCGACATGTAACCGACGCGCCGCCGCGTGTCGAGATCGCGCGGATCGACCTCGTGGCCGAACAGCCAGGCTTTGCCCTCGGTCGCGGGCAAGAGGCCGGTCAGCATTTTCATCGTCGTCGATTTGCCGCAGCCGTTCGAGCCAAGAAAGCCGAAAATCTCGCCGCGCTGAATGCGAAAGCTGACGTGATCGACGGCGACGAAATCACCGAAGCGCATCGTCAGATCCTTGGCCTCGATGGCGATTTCAGCCTGCTCGTCGGCGTGCAGCGGCGTGATCTCGACCGGCTGGTGGCCGCGCTTCTTGGCCTCGGGCAGGAGCGCGATGAAGGCTTCTTCGAGCGAGGCCGTGTGCGTGCGGGCCAGCAGTTCGGCGGGCGCGCCGGTGGCGAGAATCTGGCCGTCGTCCATCGCCATCAGCCAGTCGAAGCGCTGCGCCTCGTCCATGTAGGCGGTCGCCACGATGAC
>WQUQ01000194.1 GCA_009782025.1 Desulfobulbus sp.
ACGGCATGTCCACCTTCGAAGGGCCGATGATGTCCATCAAGACCGTCAACGCCCTGAGCCACTACACCGACTGGACCATCGGCCACGTGCACTCCGGCGCCATGGGCTGGGTGGGCCTGGTGACCATGGGCTCCATGTACTACCTGATCCCGCGCCTGTTCGGCCGCGAGCAGATGTACAGCAAGAAGGCCATCGAGGTGCACTTCTGGGTGGCCACCATCGGCATCGTGTTCTATATCGCCTCGATGTGGATTTCCGGCGTCATGCAGGGCCTGATGTGGCGCGCGGTCAACGAAGACGGCACGCTGACCTACACCTTCGTCGAATCGGTCAAGGCCATGCATCCGTTCTATGTCGGGCGTCTGCTCGGTGGCCTGATCTACCTGGCGGGCATGCTCATCATGGTCTGGAACGTGTACAAGACGGCGATGTCCGGGCGCCCGGTTTCGGCGCAGATCCCCGCGGTTGCAGCGGCTCACGCCTGAAGGAGTGCATGTCATGGCTCAACAAAAAGTCACCGGCCACGCAAAGGTCGAGACCAATAACTTCCTGATGATCGTGCTGATCCTGGTCGTGGTCGCCATCGGCGGCCTGGTCGAGATCGTGCCGCTGTTCTTCCAGAAATCCACCACGGAGCCGGTCGAGGGCCTCAAGCCCTACACCGCGCTCCAGCTGGCCGGACGCGACGTGTATCGGCGCGAAGGCTGCTATCTGTGCCATTCGCAGATGATCCGTCCGTTCCGCGCCGAGGCGCTGCGCTATGGCCCCTACTCGGTGGCCGGCGAGTTCGTCTATGACCACCCGTTCCAGTGGGGCAGCAAGCGCACCGGGCCCGACCTGGCGCGCGTGGGCGGCCGCTACAGCGACACGTGGCAGCGCGAGCACCTGATCGACCCGCGCGCCGTGGTGCCCGAGTCCGTCATGCCGGCCTATCCGTGGCTTGAGAAAACGCCCGCCAACGCGGACACCATCCAGGCCCACATGAAAGGCATGCGCATCCTCGGCGTTCCGTACACGGACGAGGACATCGCCAATGGCCCCGCGGAACTGCAGGGCAAGACGGAGATGGACGCGCTGATCGCGTACCTCCAGGTTCTTGGCATTCATCGCAAGTGATTCCCGAAAGGCTCTTGTCATGGAAACCATCAACATCATCCGCACCGCCGTGACCCTGCTGTCGTTCTTCATGTTCGTCGGCATCGTCATCTGGGCGTGGTCCAGCCGCAACCGGCAACAATTCGAAGAGGCGGCGCAGCTGCCCTTCGAGCAGGATTGAGCAGGAGGCCCGGCCAAACGGCAGGGATAAAAGATGAGCGACTTCACAAGCAATTTCTGGTCGGTCTTCGTGGCCGGCATCACCATCGTTAGCATCCTGGGCTGTCTTGTGCTGCTGTGGATCAGCGGCACGACAAAGGCCATGACGGCGTCCGGCGACAACACCACCGGACACGTCTGGGACGTCGATCTGCGTGAAATGAACAACCCCCTGCCGCGCTGGTGGGTGTGGATGTTCATCATCACCGTCCTGTTCTCCTTGGCGTACCTGGCCCTGTTCCCGGGGCTGGGTGCCTTCAAGGGCATGCTGGGCTGGTCGTCGACCGGCCAGTTTGACCAGGAAGTGCAAGCGGGCAACGACAAGATCGCGCCGATGTACGCCCAGTTCGCCGGCATGAGCATTCCGCAACTGTCCAAGGACGACAAGGCCATGGCCGTGGGCGACCGCCTGTTCATGAACAACTGCGCGCAATGCCACGGCTCCGACGCCAAGGGCGGCCCGAGCTACCCGAACCTGACCAGCGGCGAATGGAACTGGGGCGGCACGCCCGAGAAGATCGTCGAGACCATCACCGATGGCCGCATGGGCGTGATGCCGCCGCAAGCGGCCGTCGTCGGAACGGCCGAGGACGTCAGCAACGTGGCCAACTACGTGCTGGGCCTGTCGAATGCACAGCATGATGCCGCCAAGGCAGCCAAAGGCAAAGAGAAGTTCGAAGCCATCTGTTCTGCCTGCCACGGCATGGACGGCAAGGGCAACCAACTGCTCGGCTCGCGCGATCTGGCCGGCAAGAACTGGTTCCTCGGCCCGCGCAACGAAGAGCACGTCGCCGCCATGGTCAACAACGGCTGGATGGGCCAGATGCCGACGTGGAAAGACAAGTTCACCCCCGAGCAAATCAGGGTGCTGGCTGCCTACGTCTGGAAGAAAGGCGGCGTCGCGTCGTCGTCCGCGGCAGCGGCTGACGGTCCGTCCATCGTCAATGAAAACGGCGTGGTCAAGTTCTACTTCGCCAGCGGCAGCGCGCAGGTCGCGCCCGGTGCGCAAGAGGCGCTGGTCGACGTGGTCAAGGCGGTGCAGGGCGGCAAGCGGGCTGCGGTCAGCGGCTACCACGACGCCAGCGGCGATGCGGCGCAAAACGCGGAACTGGCCAAGCAGCGCGCCCTCGCGGTCGCCGAGGCGCTCAAGGCCGCCGGCGTGCCCGAGGCCAGCATCGACCTGAGCAAGCCAGATCAAACACTGGCCGACGGCACGCCCGCCGAAGCGCGGCGGGTCGAGGTGACGCTGGAATAAGAGCCAGACCCGAAGGGTTTCGCGCGAACTTTTCGCAACAGGACGGCTTTGATGCCGTCCTTTTTTTATATCGGCTTTCATGCGCTCTGTGTCGTGCAGCGAAACCATGTTGTGAATGCGCGAATGGTCGGGTTGTTGGACAATTCAGCGCGTTGTGGGCCGGCGCACCGAGCCGCCGTCCGGACTGATTGACCCCTTTGCTCGTTATCCTGGATTGCCGTGAGTACCCCATCCGAATCCCCCAAAGACCAAACCGCCGCCAACGGCGGCAGCCAGAAAGTGGCGTCGCTGTACCAGGCGCATAAAAAAATCTACCCGCGCAGCGTGGCGGGCCTGTTCAACCAGTGGCGCTGGGGCTTGGTGTTCTTCACGCAGATCATTTTTTATGGCCTGGCCTGGCTGCAATGGGGCGGGCGGCAGGCCGTGCTGTTCGATCTGGAGGCGCGGCGTTTTTACATCTTCGGCCTGGTGCTGTTCCCGCAGGACGTGGTGTACCTGTCGGGCGTTCTCATCATCTCCGCGCTCTTGCTCTTTCTGTTCACGGCGGTCGCCGGGCGCCAGTGGTGCGGCTATGCCTGCCCGCAAACGGTCTACACCGAAATGTTCATGTGGATCGAGCGCATGATCGAGGGCGACCGCGCCGCGCGCATGCGCCTGGACGCCGCGCCCATGTCGTCCGCCAAGCTCGCGCGCAAGGCGGCCAAGCAGGTGGCCTGGATCGCGCTCGCGGTGTGGACGGGCATTACCCTGGTCGGCTACTTCACGCCGATCCGCGAGCTGATCCCGCATGTGTTGCATTGGCGCCTCGGCCCGTGGGAAACCTTCTGGATTTTCTTCTACGGCTTCATCCTCTACCTGTTCGCCGGCTACATGCGCGAGCAGGTGTGCAAATACATGTGCCCCTACGCGCGCTTCCAGAGCGCCCTGTTCGACCGGGACACGCTCATCATCAGCTACGACACGCAGCGCGGCGAGCAGCGCGGCGGGCGCTCCAAGAAGGCCGACCCCAAGGCCCTCGGGCTGGGCGATTGCGTGGACTGCACCCTGTGCGTGCAGGTGTGCCCCACGGGCATCGACATCCGCAACGGCCTGCAATACGAGTGCATCAGTTGCGCCGCCTGCATCGACGTGTGCGATGAGATGATGTCCAAGGTCGGCTACTCCAAGGGCCTGATCCGCTACACCACCGAAAACGCCCTGGAGCAGCACTGGACGCCGCGGCAGATCCTGCGCCACATCCTGCGCCCGCGCGTGCTGATCTACGGCGGCATCCTGGCGCTGATCAGCATCGGCTTCGTCACCAGCCTGGCGCTGCGCATTCCCTACAAGGTGGACGTCGTGCGCGACCGCGCCACGCTCGCCCGCTTCACCGACGACGGCCAGATCGCCAACATCTACCGCATCCAGATCATGAACGCCAGCGAAAAACCCCAGACCTACACCCTGGCGGTGGAAGGGCTGAACGGGCTGCAAATGGTCTCGGAAAAAAGCGTCACGGTCGACAGCGCCCAGACACTCTGGGTGCCCGTCGAACTGCGTCTGCCCTACAACGCGGCCGCGCCCGGCTCGCACCCCATTCACATCAGGATTGCCTCCGGCGGCTATAACATCGCCGAGAAGTCCGTCTTTATGGTACCCAGATGAACACGACGCAATTGAATACGAAAACCGAAGCCGACACGCTCCCGTGGTGGAAGTACGGCTACCTCTGGATGGTGATCGGCGGGCCGCTGGCGGTGATCATCGCCTCGTTCATCACCCTGTATTTCGTCATCAGCAGACCCGATCCGGTCTATCAGGACGGGGCAGGCAACCACGCCCTGGCGCCCGCCGAAGACGCCGACGCGCCCCGCAGCGGCCCCCTCATGCCCGCCATGCAGGCGCGCAACCACGCCACCACCGGCGGCATTGCGCCCAAGCCGGACGCGGCGGCAAAACCCTGA
>WQUQ01000195.1 GCA_009782025.1 Desulfobulbus sp.
ATCCGTGCGATTGCCTCAATACCTTTACGTGACTCGCGCCACGTCGCATCAAGACACCCACACCTATCGGTTGTCCAGGTTGTTAAAGAACTCCCTCCACCTCGCCTCAACCAAGGGTCAAAGCAGCAGAGAAACGAAATTATGACCTGCCAACAAAAAACCGTCAAGCGGTTCGAGGGAAATTTCTGCTCTCGGTTTTCAGCCCCGGCCCCGGCGCATCAATGGGGAAAGGCTTTTGGCTATTGTTCCAGCCATTCGAGCAGCGGCGCCCACTGCTCGGCATCGCGCCGGTGGCGGGCGCGCGGCGGGTCGAAAATGCTGGCGCCGGCAGCGGCGACGTTGACGTAGTTCTGGGTATTGCGCAGATAGGCGACGATGGGAATGTCGAAATGCTTGAGGAATTCCTCAAGCATGCCGGCCGCCCGGGTTCTCGGGTCGACACGCATGGCGACGATGCCGACCTTGCCGCGTTGACCGCGAATTTCGTTGCGTATTGCGTTGAGGAAATCCTCGGTCGCCGCCATGTCGAAAACGGACGGAACCAGCGGCACCAGGACTTTATCCGCGGCGCGCAGATAATCCGAGAGCTTGTAGCCCTGCAACCCGGCCGGCGCATCGACGACGACCCAGTCGGCCTCGCGCGGCAGGCCAAGGGAGATCTGGTTGCCGGCGTAATAGCCGGTGACGGGCGGCAGGGCCGGGTCGCGGAAGGCCATCCAGCGCAATGCCGACTGCTGGCGATCGAGGTCACACAGGGTCGTTTTGCGCCCCTGGTTGGCGAAATAACCGGACAGGTTGGTCGCCAGCGTCGTTTTCCCCGCTCCGCCTTTGGGATTTGCCACCAGGACTGCACGCATGTCGAACTCCCTTGAATTTTTGTCAGCGCATTATATTCGGCGTGCTCAAGAACGTCATAGATGCATAGAATGCTGGCTTCCAACACTGAGTCGATCATGGTGAGCAAAATTGCGGGTGACCGCCAGGGCATTCAATCCATCGAGGTCGGGTTTCGTCTGTTGCGCGTGCTGTCGGCCACGAACCGGCCGATGATGTTGCGCGACATCGCCAAGGGAGCCGGCATGCCGGCGGCCAAAGCGCATCGTTACATGGTCAGTTTTCTGCGCATCGGCATTGTCGAGCAGGATCCCGCCAGCGGTCGCTATGATCTGGGCGCTTATGCCCTGCAACTCGGCTTGTCCGGCTTGAACAGACTGGACCCGATCCGGCTCTCTGGCCCCATCCTCGAAAGCCTGTGCGAAGAAATCGACGAGACGGTGGCCTTGGCCGTATGGGGCAGCCGTGGCGCGACCATCGTGCGCATCGTCGATTCGGGCGCGCCAGTCACCATCACGCTCCGCCACGGGGCCGTGCTGCCGTTGTCCAGATCGGCGACCGGGCGCGCCTTTTCGGCCTTCTTTCGCTCGCCGTTCCTGAAGAAATTGCTGGATGAAGAATTGCGGGAAACCGCCAAAAGCAGCAAGACCAGCATCACCGCGGTTCGTCGGCAACTGGAAAAGACCCTGGCGGACATCCGTGCCCATGGCATTTCGCGGGCGACCGGAAGTCATACACCGGGCATCAACGGATTCAGCGCGCCGGTCTATGACCACACCGGCGGTATGGTGGCCAGCATCACCGCGCTGGGTACGGCCGGAGATTTCGATGCCGAATGGGGCAGCCCGGTCGCCAAGACCATGCTGGCCGCGGCGGATGAACTATCGCGGCGCCTGGGTTTTGGCAGCATGGCGGAAACCCATGGTGCCCCCGAACGGAATCGAATTTGACGTATTTGCGGCGGTTTTCGGCTGATATGGGGGAATTTTGGGGAGTCTGATCGAGAATCTGCGAGTTAAAACAGCCCTGCATTTGTTTCCATCTCGCGCTGGCGCGAAAGAGATTTCACAGATCATGGCGAGTTACTGGACTCATCAAAACGCCTCAGCGCGTCGATCCGGCCCCGGCAGGCGTCGTACTGGGTTTTGGCGTTTCTGGCCCAGAGGGCGATGTCTCCGTCGGTGGCAAAACGCCCGACATCGGGATCGGCGGTAGTGGTGGCATGGGCATGAGCAATGTCGCGGGCGGGCGCGGACAGGGCGCTGCCAGCGGTGCGGGCGGCGTCGTGGTCGTTGAGCAGGCGCACAATGTCAGCAGTGAGACACAGACGGCCAGACGTGATCTTTCTGAGTACATCGTCCTTTTCCTTTCCCATTCGGTTGGCTTCGGTTTCCAGTTCCAGCGCGCGGGCGGCGAGGCGCTCGCCTTCCCGTTCGATGCGGATAACTTCCTCGGCGATCTGGCTCGCGGCTTCTGCGGAATCCTTGTTTTCCTGATGCCAGGCGGCCTCGATGCGGGTGATTTCGCTGTTGAGACGGTACCCTTGGATGATCCAGCCGCTGCAAAAGCTGGATACGGCGATGGAGAGGGAGATGATCAGGTTAGGACTCATTTATGGCCTCATGACACAATGCAGCACGCGCCCACGCCCGTTTCCAGACGCCGACGCAGACCTTGTTGCCGGGGGTGGCGCAATCGAAACCGCGCACGAAGCGGTAGCGCTCGTAGAAATCGCAGTGCTCCGGCCAGCGCCCGGCGCGGGCGAGCGCGAGGAGACTGGAGCGATTCCAGGTTGCACAACCGAATTGATGCACGAAATCGGCGGCCAGATCGAAGAGCGCCGGATCAGTCTCACAGTCCGGGCAGGAGCGGCGGACGCAGGCGGCATCTTCGGCCAGCGCCAGCGAGAATTCATGGATGGCCTTCTCGACGGGCAGCCGGTCGCCCGCCTGCACGCGCTCGCCGGTGCTTGGGTAATAGGTCAGGCCACCGACATCGAGGGTCGGCGGGTCGCCCTTGACCGGGATGATGGCCCGGGCCTCGGTGGCGCCGGTGGCCGGGCCGCCCTCGTGCTGGAGGGTGAAGGCGACGCCGGCGGCGGTGAGGGACGCGACCAGGCCCCAGACGATGCCGCTGGATGGTTTCCGCTCAGTCATGCCCGGCATCCGTGATTCGGCGCTGGTGGTTCTCGGCCCGGACGCGCTCCTGGCGGCGCCGGTCGATGATGTCCCAGGCGAAGCGATAGACGAGATGCGCCATCATCATCAGGGTGTAGACCAGGGTGACGACCATGACCATTTTGTCGATGTTGCCGAGGAACATATCGAGTAGCGATACCGTGACTGGCGGCGCGACCTTGGCGACGTTCATGGAGATTTCCTGTTGAGGGTCTAGGGTCATTTTTCAGCCTTTGTGTACCCCCTTCGGGTCAATGGCATCGAGCAGCGCCGAGCGGATCGCCAACGCGAGCTTTTGCCGCCAGCCCGCCGCGCCGTTCGAGAGACGCCAGAGGCGGCCCGATAGCGTCCATTCGCGCGGCGGTTCGAGGAACAGCGCCGAGCCGACGATGACGTTCACGAACAGATCGAGCGCCAGACCGAAGGCCAGCGACGGGTAGCCAAAGACCTTCATGGCCGGGGTCAGGAGGCCGGCATCGCGCACCATCTTGAGGCGCATGGCGGCGGTGTAGAAGATCCACAGCAGCCAGGGCGCGGCGATGAAAGTGAGGGCCAGTGAGAGATGATTCATGTGTCGCTCCAGTCAGTATCCCGACGGGTCGGAAAGCGCCAGGATGGCCCCCGGCCCCTTCTTTTTGCCGACCTTGCTTTTGCCGCCGTTGCCGGCATTCAGGTTGATGCGGGTGATCCAGGCCGACTTGTCGAAATTGTGCTCGACCGATTCGGCCAGATACGCCCCATCGACATCCCGCTTGATGCCGTCCAGCCGTATCCATTGCTCTGCTCCGATGTCGGCCCGCCCGCGCATCAGTTCGACTTTCCCGGACATGGTGGCCCGGTTGAGCGATTCGATGCGGCTTTTCGCGGCGGCTTCTGCCGCTGCCGGATTCGGGTAAATGTGCCGCTCGGTATAGTTCGGCCCGTCCTCGCCGTTCGGGTTGCCCTCGAGGTGGACGATCCGTCCGCCCGTCCTGTTGTTGTGCCAGGCGGCGGAAACCGAGCCGTAGGCGGGGCGATCCGGGAAGGTCATGCGGTAACTCGCCAGATCGGAACGGACGAGTTTGATTTCCGGCATGGGCCGGCCGCTGCCGGCCTTGCCCTCGCCGCGCGGGGCGACGATCAGCTTTTTGTCCTTGATCGTTGCCGTCGCGCCGTGGTCGCGGGCGATGCGCGTGATGAAGTGCATGTCCGATTCGTTCATCTGATCGGCGCGCGGCACCTTCGCCTCGACGCTGCATTGCGGCTGATAACCGTTGTTCCTGGCAATGTCGGCCACGATGGCCGAGAGGTCGGTGTTTTCCCAACTCGCGCGCTTCTGGCTCTTCATCGTTTCCGCGATGTCGAGCGGCTTGGCGCGGATGACGAGGGTTTGCGGCGGCCCGGAAACCTCGATCTCGTCGACGCGGTATTTCCCGAGAAACGACAGGTCTTCTCCGACATAGCCGAGGCGCACGTCCAGATTCACGCCCTTGGCCGGAAACGCCACCGCGCCATCGCGGTCGTCAATCGTCAGTTCACACTCGTCGGATTCGAGGCCCGGCTTGTCCGTGAGGCGTATCGAGAGCAGACGGTCACGGATCAGCGCCGTGATGTCCGCATCGTTAGCAAGAATCTGAAAATCCGGTTTCACCGTTCAACTCCACAGCTTGATGGGCTTTTCGACTGGCCGTTGCAAATCCGGCAGGACGATGATGACCCCGGCGCGGTAGGGTTGCGGCTGGGCAGAGAGGCCGGGATTCTGGTCGATGACCGCCTCGACCGTCCCATTCAGATGCCCGTATTCGGCAAAGCAAAGGGTGTCCAGCCGGTCGCCGTCAGACGTTTTGATAGTCCGCGCCATAGCGTTCGAATTCCAGGGTGAAGGTCTGTTTGCGCGTCATCCCGTCCGGGAAGAAATACTCCTGATCCTCGTCGATCTTGCCGAGATACCAGGTTCCCAAGGCTTCGCCGTAGCCGGTGGTGAGGATGAGTGGTTCCATGCGGTAGCCGATGGCGCGCAGCTTTTCCAGTTGCCCGGCGCCGGCCCTTTGCGTAAAAATCACGCCAGCCAGAGACAGGCGCTCGCTTCCCTTGGCGACCGCCTGCAAGGCGGGCCGCCGGGTCAAACGCTCCTGACTGGCGATGCTGTAATTGGTCTCGCGCTTCAGGCGGTCGTACCCGGATGTGTTCAGGTTGAAGAAATAGCTCTCGCCCGACGGCGCGGTGAGAATCAGAAGGTGCGCGTGAGCGCCGCCGGATTCCGGGATGCTGGCGGCAAAGCCTTCGTCGAGGCGATCCGGGCTGGCCGCCGTGCTCTCGATGGGGGTCAGCGACGGCAGCCCCGGCGGGTTGGTCGTCGCCTCGAACAGTTTTTGCGTCCTGTCGGCAACGCCACGAATATCGGCGAGCGAGGACGCCATGGCGCTGCCGATAGCGGCGAATGCCTGTTGCTTGATGGCGGCTGCGATCATGCCGGCGTCGCTTCTGATCTGGTCGGCCAAGGTGTCCAGCCGAACAACGGACAGGTCGACGGACGAGAGCGAGCGGGCGACAGCGGACGCATCCGCAATGCCCGCCGCGAACCGGTTCCCGGCGCTGGCAAGGGCACTCGACGCGGCGCCGATGTCGACGACGGCGGCGGCTTCACGCTCGGCAAACGAGGCGCGCAGCCGTTCGAGGTCATCTGCCGTGCGCGGTACGCCGTCATCGGCGGCGGCGACGATCCCGGACAAACGGCGGGCTTTCTCCGTTGCCGAGGCAAGGAGCGTGGCGGCGTCTTGAATGGTCATATTTTATGGCCTAGCATCCAATAGGGAGGCTGTATGAAACAGATGGTTCTTGTCTGCGCGATGATCGTTGCCACGGTTTTGGCCGGTGCCGCCCATGCCGCCACGAACTGCCGTTCCGACGGCTTGGGCGGCGCCCGTTGCGACAATGGGCGGAGCATCCGGCCCGATGGGCTGGGCGGCTGGAAAGACGACAAAAGCAACACCTCGCGGCCCGACGGCCTGGGCGGTTATCGCCACAGCGACGGCAGCACGACGCGCCCCGATGGCCTGGGGGGCTGGCGTCACAGCGACGGCAGCCGTACTCGCCCGGATGGCTTGGGCGGTTACCGGAATAGTGATGGCACGACATGCCGGCCCGACGGGCTGGGGGGATTTCGCTGTACTCCGTGACCGGGGGCGGGCACAGAGCCGAGCGGGCCGCCCCGCGTCGCCGTGCAGGGCGGTACTTCTACGGCTATTCAGCGCGGTTGCTGTAGAACAGCAATACGGCTAAGATAACCGCGTGGATCAATCGCTTGACCCACCGACGACGTTTCGCAGGCTTCGTCATAGACTCACCTCCCTTGCGGGACATGATTGCAACGAAGGCCCCCTGCACGGGGCCTTTTTTGCAGCCCCGCGTCGCTATTTTATACCGCCACCCCCTGATTCAGGCGTGCGCCGGGTCGAACAGGTCGCCGCGTGCGCTCTTCTCGGTAAATTGATCCATCAGGCGCTTCATGTGCGGCAGCAGTTCCTCGGCCAGCCGGCGCGGGTCTTTCACGTCGCCATGCACCGTTATGTCGATCTTCGGTGAGAACGTCAGGTTTTGCTGTGGTTTGGCGACGCCTGATTTCTCCGCTGCCGCCGGTTTGGGGGGATTCGCCACGGACGCCAAGGCGGACTGCTCTTCGGATTTTTTGAAGGCTTCCTCGGCGGCAATCGCGTCCTTGGCGTCCTGGTTGCCGAAAAAGGCCAGCGTCTTGGCGATTGACCGCCCGATGCTGTCGCCGAATTCGGTTCCGGCAATCAGCTTGTCGTTGATGATGGTGCCGACACCGTAGCCTGCCGCCCCGGCTGCCGTGACCAAGCCGCCGGCCGCCGCCAGCGTGCCGGCGCCGCCGGAGGCGATGGCGCCCAGGGTGGGAGCGGCCAGCGCGGCCCGTCCAGCGCCAAGCACGCCGCTGGCCGCCTTGCCGAGATTGCTCAGGATGCCCGGTTTTTTGCCGGTCGCCGGGCCGCCCAGGCCGCCGCCGTCCATGCCGGGGATCCCCAGTCCGCCACCTGGCCAGTTGGTGACGAATACCGGGGCGCCGTTGCCGCCCGTCACGGCGCCGATCATGCGGCCCAGGATGCCGCCCTTGCCCGTCGCGCCTGAAACAATACCGCCGGTTCCCGGCAGGCCGCCGGCAAGGACGCTGCGGTTGCGGAATGCCTGTAGCGCGCCGCCGGCAATGTTTCCGATTCCCTTTGCCAACTTGAAGCCACCAACACCGACGGCTGCCGTTGTGGCAGCAACGGCTGCGGTTTTCCCGAACCCGCTGCCGAGAATGGCCGAACCGACACGGGCAACCCCGCCGGCAAATTGCCCGAGTAGGTCAGTCGCTGGACGCAATGCATCGCCAAAACTGACCAATACCCCATTCCAGGCATTGCCGGCTTCGCTCCATATCTGTTTTGACGCATCTCTGCGGTCGGCAAGGTCTTTCTCGACCTTGGCTAGACCGTTGGTTGTCTGAATGGTTTTCAGGTTCTCGCGGTGCAGTTTCTGGTTTTGCAGCGCCGCCAGCGCCGCCTGCTTGGCTTGCCGGTCGGTAATGAATTCCGACAAGCCGGCCATTTGCAGGTAGCCGTCGAGCATCTTCTGCGCGGCGGCCGGGTCTTGCGTCTTGGCGATCTGGGCTTGAAGATCGGCCATTTGCTTGGCTTTTTTCGGATCGGTTCGCACCGAGGCTTCCTGTACCAGTCCAAGGAATGCCGTGACCGGATCGTAGCCTTTGGCAATATTGGCCTGCATTGACTCGGTAAAGTCGATGCCGTTGTCGTCAAATTTTTTGATCGTGTCGGCCGATGTCAGCTTGGATAGCAGGTTGGCAAGATTCACCGCCGCCTCGTCGGCGCTGCCCGCTGCCTTCATCTGCGTTTGCAGCATGTTGGAAAGTTCGACGGTAGCGTGCTCGCCGGACATGCCGAAGGCCGTCAGTTGAGGCATCAGCGAGGGGAAGTGCTTCGCCATGTCCTTGGCCTCGAAACTGCCGAGATCGCCGGCGACGGCCACCTTGCCCAGCATCGCCTCGATGCGCGTCTGATCGGTGACGCCGGCCTGGCGTAGCGCCAGAACCAGCTTGGCGGTATCCGTACTGTCGGCGTTCTGGCCAACGGCAAAGCGCGCCATGCTGCGGGCTTGTTTCGTGGCGTCGGCCACGTCCATGCCGCCCGCGACCAGGGTATTGACGGCCTCGGCCAGTTCGTTCTGACCGATGCCCGAATCCGCCGCGTCTTTGCGGATGGACGCCGACATCTGGTCTTCCTTGTCGGTGCGCGCAATGCCGCCCTTGATGGCGATGTCGCGAATGATGGCTTGGTAATCAGCCGATTTCATGACGGATGGCGTGACCATCGCGGCAGTGGCAGCGATAACACCTAGCCCTTGTTTGGCCTGCGTTTTCCCGGCAGAGATTCGAGCACGCCCTTCCTCGACGGCAGAAAGGCGTTCAAGCTCGGTGCGGTGGCGGGCGATGGCTTCCTGGTTTTTTTTGTGTTCTTCCCTGCCCTTCTTGAAAGATTCGTGCATCGCATGGGATGTTTCCAACGATGACTTCCACCTTCTTTCCAGCGCGACGGTTTCACGCTTGCTTTCATTGAATTCCGTGGTCAGGCGCTTGACATCCGCCGTCAGCGACGGGAAATACTTGGCGGCAGCCTGTGTGCGAGCCAATTGCTTGCCTAACTCGGTGGAGCGGGCGCGCGATTCCTTTAACTCATTGCCGAGCGACCTACTTTCCCGCCACACTTTCCCGTATTTGGATATATCGAGATTGCGCAGCGACATGACTGAGTTGAGGCGGGTCATTTCGCTCTCGGTATTTTTCCGCATGTCGCCTATACTTTTAGAGGCGGTTGCGACAGATTTACCAAGGGACGCACCAACCGCGCCGCCAATGAGGACGCTGACCGCCGAGGAGAATGTTGACATGATCGAATCTCTCAATGCTTTTTTGGGACAGGTTCTCGGCTACCTGATGATACTGAGCGTGATAGTTGGCCTGTTTGGCGCGGCTATCTTGATACTGAACTGGGTATTTGATCTGGAAGGCTGGCTGGTTGATCGCGCCCTGAGCGACAGTCAATGAAACAATGGCGATAAGCCGCCCCCGCTAATCCGTCAGCCACCACAGCACGTCGGTGATCGTCAGCCGGTCGATTTCCGATGGCTGAAAATGCAGTTCAGTCGCCAGCCGCCGGGCTGCCTGCTTCAGTTCCTGATCCGTCGTCTTCGGAAACCAGGCGAAAATAACTCTCCTTGACGCGGTTGTAGTCGCGTACACAAAGCCTCTCGATGTCGCCCGGGGCGCACTCGGCCAGCGCGGCGAAGAGGAAGATGTCCTGTTCCTCCGTGTCGTCTTTGCTGCGTTTGGCGGCGGCGCGCAGGTCGCCGACCGTCGGCGTTCGCAACACCAGCGTGTCCTGCTTGACGCCGTTCAACACGGTCGGGCGCGAGAGTTTCACAGTGGCCGCATCGGGGCCGATGCTCAGCCAGTCGGGGGTTTTCTTGGTCATGGGTTTCTGTTCCTTGATAAACTTCATTCAGCTTCCTCTCGTTGACATCCCAACGGGTTGAAACAGAAAGCCCCGGCTGTTGGAAGCAGTCGGGGCTTTCGCTTTTCCGGTTTTCTGATTACATCCCGATGGCCGCCCGCTCTTCCTCGGCTTCGTCGTTGCCGTTGATGACGCGGATGTTGTTGGCCGGGTCGAGTTCATAGACGACCTCGCCGTCGACTTCCAGCTTGTAGTAGCTGGGCGCGAGGTTGAATGTCGTCTCGGATTTCTCGCCGGGCTTCCACGAGCCGGAATCGACCTCATCGATCATGCCGCGAAAGGTGGCGATGGCGCCGACGACTTCGCCCTTCAGGTCTTTGAAGGCGCCGCGAAAGCTGCAATCCAGCGCCGTGTCATCGGCCAGACCGAAGAAGGCCAGCACCTCCGGCGAGATGCCGGAGAGCTTGAAGCTGCCGTCCAGCATTTCCATGCCCATGCCGATTTTCACCGGGCCGTCCATGCCGCCGGCGCGGTGTTCCTCGGTCTTGCGCTTCAACTTGGGCAGGTTGACCTCGGTGGCGACGCCGGCATACCCCTTGCCATCGACGAAGAGGTTCATGTTGACGAGTGTTTGCGGAATCATTTACTTGGCTCCTTCGTTGATGTCCAGCACTTCGGTGATCCACTGGTTGGTCACCTCGACGCGGAATTGCGGGTTTTCGGCGGGCGGCACGTCGGTGAAGCGGATGTTCCAGTACACGCGGCCCTGTTCCAGTTGATCGGCGGTGTTCAGTTCGCGGTCGGGGTAGACCTCGAAATTGACGATGGCGCCCAGGGCTTTCAGGTGGCGCATGAAGTTCTGCAAGCCTTCCGTCACGTCCTTGACGTAGGTCTTGGTGATGGAGCGGTCGACCGCCCACTTGTGGGCGTAGAGAATCGCGTCCATGACGATATCCAGCGTGCGGACGCGGGTCACGAAGGCCCATTTCTGGTCGGCGGACAGGGTGCGGTTGCCCCACAGCCGGTAGCCGCCATCGCGGATGATGGTCGTGATGTTCGAGTTGTTCAGGAGATTGGCGCGGCAGGTGTCGTCGCCGTCGAGAAACTCGACCGGGCGCGTGGTGCCGATCACGCCCAGGAATTCCTTGTTGGAGGGCGAAGCCCAGAAGCCGTATTCCTTGTCCGTGCGGCAGAACAGACCGGCGACGTAGGGCGAGGCGGGGACGGTGATTTCGGCATTGGTTTCGGTATCCCAGACCTTGACGCCCGGATCGACCAGATAGACGCGCTTCGAGCCAAATTCCCCGGCGTAGTCGTAGGCGTCGTCATCGTCAGTGTCCGGCCCGTCGATGATGGCGATGGCGCGCAGCTTGGTGGCAATGGCATCCATCGCGGTGGCCACGGCCTGAGTTTTTGAGTGGCCCGCCGCCACCAGCAGCCGGGGCTGGGCATTGAAGCGGCTTTTGCCATCGAGCAGCGCCTGGAGGCCGGTGCGGCTTCCGGCGATGGTGACGCCGCCGATGATGGCCGAAACGAGCGCCGCTTGGTCGGCAGCGTCATCGCCCGTGTCGATGACGGGCACACCGACCGCCACGATAACGGCGGACGATTGTTCGTAGATACCGCGCGCCGCCTTGCTGATGGCCGCATCGACGCCGAATTTCATGACCGCTTCCCGGTAGCTCGTGAGCAGCACCGGAACATCCGGCTCGGCCAGGCCAGTGCCGGGGGTATAGGTATCGACCAGGCCGATGATCGAGGACGAAGGAATCGCAATAGGACGCGGCCCGACATCGATCAGGGAGACGGTGACGCCGTGGAAAAACGAGGTTTGAGGCATGGTGGATACTCCAATACAGGGTTGGGATTACAGCGTCGCCGCCCGGATGAACAGGTTGTCGACATCTTCATCGGAAAGATTCGCCGCCTCGGCCACGGCGAGCAGAAGCGGCCAGTCGCGGGCGAATTC
>WQUQ01000196.1 GCA_009782025.1 Desulfobulbus sp.
GTCATTGGGGCTGGGTCATCGATCGGGTCAGCGTTGCTCGCGGGTGGCGGCCAGCAGGCGGTTGATTTCCGGCGCGCCATCGGCGGCGAAGGCGGGCAGCGCCACTGCCGCCGTAGCAGCCGGAGCGTAGAGAATGACGACCGCCGCATCGTCGCCGCGACCGGCCAGGCGGGAGAGGGCGGTGAACCACTTGGCGCTGGCGTCCGCGGCGGTCAACCGGCCGTCGATCCAGTACCACTGCCAGGCGCGCAGGCGGATTTCCGGGCTGCTGCCGCTTGCCAGCAGTTCGGCGGCGACGACGCGGGCCGGCAGGCCGGCCGTCACCGGGGCCACGGTGTCGCGGGCGACGACGGCCCATTGTTTGTCGGCGCTGGCAACCAGCGTATTGGTCGATGTCACCAGTTTGTTCTGGTAATCCTGATGGCGGTAATAACCGATGTAGAGACCGACCGGCTGACCGTCGCGCTGGAAGGATGCCTGCAATTCAGCCGCCGCGCCGGAAAAATCGGGCTTCCAGGACGGGAGATCGGCGCCTTCCTGCCAGCCGCCTGGGGTCGGCAGAGCGGCGAGGAGCACCGGCCCGGACTGATCGGCTCGATCAATGACGGCGAAAGCGAGCGGGCCGGCGGCGGCGATCAGGGCAACGGCGAAGGCGGCCAGCCAGGCCCTGACGGTCGCCGGGGCCGATGGCGCGGCGGCGACCGGCGGCGCGGCAACAGCCGCCGGTTCCGCCCAGCGCGCGCCGATCAGGAACATGATGAGGATCATCACGCCAAAGAACAGCCAACCGTAGATCAGGTGGTCGACGCCGGTGGCGATGCGGTTGTCGGAAAGGTGGCCGAGCATGACGATCATGTAGGCGCGCAGCCAGTTGGCGAAGACCGGCACGATGAGGGCGACGGCGATGAACAGCAGGCGGCGGGAGAGCGAGGTGTAATTGAGGTACGCGAACAACGTGCCGACGGTCACTGAGGCGATGATGTAGCGGATGCCGCTGCACGCTTCGACGACCGACCAATGGCCGGAGGGAATGATGAATTGCAGGCCCTCCTGATAAACCGGGACGCCGCTCGCGCGTAGCGCCAGAACGGTGAAATCGGCGGTCCATGCCATCAATTGCGGCAACATGAATTCGCCGAAGGGCACCGAGAAGAACAAAAAGGCCAGCGGAAAGGCCAGACGCTTGCTGACCGCCGGGCCAAGCAGGGTCATGATGGCCAGCACGAGCGTGGCGACCAGGGCGAACTGGGTCAGCGCGTTGACTGCCGTCAACTCGCCGAGCAGCCAGGCCAGCGTGGTGAAGGCAACCGGCGCGGCGAGCAGCAGCGAGGTGCGCGGCTGCTCGGCAAGGATGACTGCCCGCTGCCGCCAGATCAGCCAGAGCGTGATCGGCGGCACGAGAAAGGCATGGGCGTAGGTTTCCGAGCGGTACCAGATGCCGACCATGGCGGCGGCGGTGTCCCAATACCAGTAAAGCAGCCAGGCGATCAGCAGCGGTAACAGGCGCAGCGTTTGCCGCCAGGCGGGTGAAAGCGGCGGGAGAGGCCGGGCGGCGACATTCATCGCGATGGCAGGAGGGACGAGGTGGCCTCGCCCAGGTAGGGATCGATGCAGCTCATGTGCGCTTTCCAGCTATACCGTTCGAGAACGCGCGCCCGCGCGGCGCGGCCGATGGCGGCGGCGGCGGCCGGGTCAGCGAGTTGGGCGCTGATGGCGGCGACGAATTCATGGGGCGACCGAGCCGTCAGCAGTTCCTTGCCGGGCGTTGCGTCGACCGGCGCGGCGCAGTCGGCGGAGGCGATCACCGGGCGCTCCATGGCCATGGCTTCGAGAATCTTGTTCTGGATGCCGCGGGCGACGCGCAGCGGCGCGACGATGACACCGGCGTGTTGCAGGTAGGGGCGGACATCCGGCACGGTGCCGGTAACGACGACGTGCGCGCTGGCCAGCGCGCGGACATCCGGCGTCGGATTGCGGCCGACGATGTAGAAACGCGCCTGCGGATGCTTGCGGCGCAGCGCCGGCAACATGTCGTTGGCGAACCAGGTGACGGCATCGACATTCGGCCAGTAATCCATGGCGCCGGTGAACACCACGGCCTCCTCGCCAGCCGGGAAGGGCGATGGCCGGTCGGCGGCTGGCGCGAAATACTTGGCGTTGACGCCGTTGCCCATGGCTTCGACGCGCACGCCGCATTCCGGGGCCAGTTCGCGGAACAGTTCGACCTCGGCCTCGGTGACGAAAAAGGAGCGCGCCGACCTGGCCGCCATCTCCCGTTCATAAGTCAGCAACAGACGTCCTTCGCGACGGTAGATCCACGACATCGGCCAGTGGTGCCGGGAGGCGTACTGGGTCCATTTGGCCGAATCGACGTCGACGAAGTCGATCAGCAGTGGCAGCCGCGGTTTGTTCTCGACGTACTGGGCCATGGCCGAACTGAAGACGACCGCGGCGTCGATCTGCTCTGTGCGACAGGTTTCATCGACCCACGCTTGCAGTTCGGCATCACGGTAGTAGCGCAGGGTCAGCGGATCGCCGGAGAGCAGGCCATTGAGGCTGCGCAGCTTGGCCATCCTGGGATTGAGACGAACGACTTGCAGCCCGGCGCACACTTTTTTCAGGGTGCGGATGTGCACGGCATCCTCGGGGGTGTCGATGAAAGTGCCGAGGAAAACGCGATGCGAGCGCAGCAGGTGGCGCAACAGGTTGCAGGAGCGAACCTTGTCGCCTTTGTCGGGCGGATAGGGAATGCGGTGAGTGAGATAGAGGATGTTGGACATGATGGAGTCGTTGCGCCTAGCCCAGATTGCGGACGATCAGCGGGCCGAGCCGGTTGGCGAGGGCGAGCGGGAGGCGTCGCCAGGCGGCGATGAACAATCGGTATTTGGCGTTGCCGGGGTTGTTTTGCGGAATACGGTCGCGCTTGTAGAGGCGGTATTCGTAATGTAACGGCTGAGGTTCAAAGCCCCAATTTTTCTTGAAGGCGTAGGGGCCGGTGCCCACCTTGCTGCGTCCGTAGTCGAAGAGGCGCAGGCCGCGCTCGCAGGCGCGGCGCATCAGTTCCCAGTATTTGAAATCGTTGGCGGCGAAGTCGCGGGCCGTCTCGTCGTCGCCGGCGTAATAAGGCAGCACTTCGTCGCGAAAATAGAAGGACAGCACGCTGCTCAACGGCCGGCCATCGGGTGCGGTGACGGTGAGGACTTCGCAATCCGGGCCGAAAACGCGCAGCAATGTCTCGAAATAACGTTTGGGCAGGGCCGGCGTGCCGTGGCGGTGGACGTTGTCGGCGAACAGCGCGAAGAAGCGGTCGGCATTGGCGTCGATGTGGCTGGCGAGGCCGTTCTTGATGCCCTTCCTGACCATCGCCCGCTGCTTCCTCGGTATGGCCAGCAGGTTGGCCTCGACCTCGGGCAGGATGACCTTCCTGAAGGTGACGTACAGATCCTGCGTCGGCCAGTCGGCATGGCGGGCGGTGAGGTTGCGCAATTCAAGGTGGTCGACGCCAAGCTGGACGGCCAGCCGCTCGGCTTCTTCCTCCAATGCGGCAGCAGCCTCGGCGCAGTCGGCGGCGACGCCGCCATAAACGGCGAAGGGCAGGGCGACCAGGGCATTGCCGAAGAGCAGGCTGTTGACGTGGGCCAACGGCAACACGCCGCGAATTTCGCCACTGTCATGAGCGTGGAGAAAATGGGTGGGATGACGAAAAACCTCGCGGATGATGCCCTGCCACGCCGCGCGGTGGAAAAAAGTGGCTTCCGGGCAGGCATTGACGAAAGCGTCCCAGCGGGCCGCTCCCGCGGTATCGGACGGGTCGAGGCGATCAATCTGCATGGTTCAGATGTTATCGAGAAACAAATCGTCCATCCGGCCCCAGGAAAAATCGGCCAGCAGACGGTGGAGCCGTGGCTCCATGCGCTCGATGTTGAGGTAATGGCGAAAGCGCGTCTTGGCATCGATGCCGGCGATGCGCGGTTGCTCGACGTCGATTTCCCAGGGATGGAAGTAGAACACCGCCGGCAGGCGGTCGACATCGTTGACGCGCCGGATCATCCAGCGCGAGAGAGGGTAGGGCAAGAGCCGGAAATAGCCGCCGCCGCTGGCCGGCCAGTTGCGGTTGAAAAAACGTAGCGTGGTCGGTGGAATTTCGATCAGTTGGCCGATCCGATGAGCATGGCGCGGTGCATCGGGCATGCCGTAATGATCGTGGCGGATCGGGTAAATGCTGGAACTGTAGCGATAGCCGGCGCGCTCCAGGCACTCGAAGGCCCACGGATTCTTTTCGCCGATCGAGAAACTGGGCGCCCGGTAGCCGCGCACTTCGCAACCGGCCAGGTCTTCGAGCAGCAGCTTGGCGACATGGATGTCGGCATAAAAACTGTCCGGCGTCTGATCGCTGGCCCGCTCGTGGCCGTAGCCGTGGCTGGCGATTTCGTGGCCGGCGGCGGCGATGCGGCGGACCATTCCGGGATGGCGTTCGGCGATCCAGCCGAGCGTAAAGAAGGTGGC
>WQUQ01000197.1 GCA_009782025.1 Desulfobulbus sp.
CCAGCGGGGGAAGGAGTCCGATTCCCTCCCCTGCTTGCGGGGGAGGGTTAGGGTGGGGGCCAGAGGCGCAGGGAAAAGCATGGAAATTTGATTGCCGGGTCAATAAAAATGGAATAAGGAGCCATCATGTCCGCACCATGTGAAACCACCGCAAAGCGTGCCGCTGGCGCGTCCATGAGCGTTTTCGAGCGCTATCTGACGATCTGGGTGTTTCTCTGCATCCTCATTGGCATCGTGTTGGGTCAGGCGATACCGGCGCCGTTCCAGATGCTCGGCAAACTCGAAGTGGCGCGGGTGAACCTCCCGGTCGGGCTGCTGATCTGGATCATGATCATTCCGATGCTGGTGAAGGTCGACTTCGGCGCACTGCACGAGGTGAAGCAGCATGTGCGCGGCATCGGCGTGACGCTGTTCGTGAATTGGCTGGTCAAGCCGTTTTCGATGGCTTTCCTCGGCTGGCTGTTCATACGCCACCTGTTTGCGCCGCTGCTGCCGGCGGAGCAACTCGACAGCTACATCGCCGGCTTGATCCTGCTCGCCGCAGCGCCCTGCACGGCGATGGTTTTCGTCTGGAGCCGGCTGTCGAATGGCGATCCGCTGTTCACGCTCTCCCAGGTCGCGCTCAACGACACCATCATGGTGTTCGCCTTCGCGCCCATCGTCGGCCTGCTGCTGGGCATTTCCGCGATCATCGTGCCGTGGGATACGCTGGTGACGTCGGTCGTGCTCTACATCGTGATTCCGCTGACACTGGCCCAGTTCTGGCGCAAGTCGCTGCTGGCGAAGGGGCAGGCGCATTTCGCTGCGGCCATGGAGAAGATCGGCCCCTGGTCGATCTCGGCGCTGCTGGTCACGCTGGTGCTGCTGTTTGCCTTCCAGGGCAAGGCGATCATCGAGCAGCCGCTGGTGATTGCGCTGCTCGCGGCGCCGATTCTGATCCAGGTCTTCTTCAATTCGGGTCTGGCCTACTGGCTCAACCGCAGAGTCGGCGAAAAGCATAGCGTTGCCTGCCCGTCGGCACTGATTGGCGCGTCCAACTTCTTTGAACTGGCGGTCGCGGTCGCCATCAGCCTGTTCGGTTTTGAATCCGGCGCCGCGCTGGCGACGGTCGTCGGCGTGCTGGTCGAGGTGCCGGTGATGCTGCTGGTCGTGCGCGTCGTCAATGCCTCCAAGGGTTGGTACGAGCGGGGGGCCGCCTGATGAAGCGCGAAGAACTCCTGCGTCGCTTCCCGGCTCGCCGTGGCAAACTGGTAGCGGCGCTGGCGCGGCTGGTCGGCGTCACGGAAGCCGAGGATTTGGCCGATGAAACGCTGCTGCGGGCGCTGGTGGCCGTCGAAGATTTCCGTGGCGAGGCCGGGCTTGGCACCTGGCTGCACCGGATCGCGGTCAATCTTGCCTATGACCACTTGCGCCGCCAGGGACGCGACCCCGCCATTCCGAACGGCATCGGCGCCGATCTGCCCGATGTCGCCGATGACGGCAGACCGGACGTTCTGGAGCAGCGCCAGATGTCGGCGTGCGTGCAGAAAGTTCTGGCGACCTTGCCGGCAGCGCAGCGCCAACTGCTGATTCAGGCCGATGTGCTCGACCAGACCGCAGCCGAGATCGCGAGGGATGAAGGCATCACGACCGGCAACGCCAAGATCCGGCTGCATCGGGCTCGCCAGAATCTCGAAGTGGCGCTGAAAAACCATTGCGAGTTCCACCACCGTGACGGCGGCGTGCTGTGCTGCACGCCAAAGCCCCAAACCGCATGACGTGTATCCATGAGGCTCGCTCGTTCGTCAAAGGGGTGTACCAATCCGGTACATCACACGGAGTCAATCATGTTGGATGAAAAAACCAAGGCACTGATCGCCGTCGGCGCCAGCATCACCGCCAACTGCCAGTCTTGTCTCGATACCCGCACCGGCAAGGCGACCGAACTGGGTATCCCGGACGCCGATATTCTGGCAGCCATCGAGGTGGGCAAGATGGTGCGCACCGGCGCTGCGGGAAAGATGGACGTGTATGTGAAGAACCGAGCGGGCGCACCGCAACCGGTAACGGCTGGCGGTGGTTGCTGCTCGTGATAACCCCTGGAGCGCCGGATCCGTGCGGCCCGGCGCTCCAATCAACAACGCGAGAACGAAAGGATGTCTCATGAAGAAACTCGAAGTATTCGATCCCGCCATGTGCTGCTCCACCGGCGTTTGCGGCGTTGACGTCGATCCCGTGCTGGCCCAGTTCGCGGCCGACCTCAAATGGGCCGCGGAGCAAGGTGTTTGCGTCCAGCGGCACAACCTGGGACAGGAGCCGCAGGCCTTTGCCGCGAACCCGGCGGTCGTCAAGGAGATGGAAGCCGGCATGGATCGCCTGCCGATCATCCTCATCGACGGCCGGATCGTCTCGACCGGCATGTACCCGTCGCGCCAGCAGTTGGCCCAGAAGCTCGGGATCGTGGCCGCTGCGCAGGAAGCTCCGCAAACGAAGCAGGGTTGCTGTTCCCCGAAATCCGGCTGCTGCTGATGACTCTCCCGGACATCGCCACCCGCCATGCCTTCTTCACCGGCAAGGGCGGCGTCGGCAAGACTTCGCTGTCTTGCGCCACAGGACTCGCCCTTGCGGATGTCGGCAAGCGCGTACTGATCGTCAGCACCGATCCGGCCTCCAATCTCGATGAGGCGCTGGGCACGCCGTTGGGGTCGATCCCGACGGCGGTTCATGGCGCGGCCAATCTTTTTGCGCTGAACATCGACCCCGAGGCTGCCGCTGCGGCCTATCGGGAACGCATGGTGGCTCCTTACCGGGGCGTACTGCCCGCGGCGGCCATTCAGAGCATGGAGGAACAGTTCTCGGGTGCCTGTACGGTCGAGATTGCCGCCTTCGATGAATTCTCAAAACTCCTTGGCGATCCGGCGGCTACTCAGGCGTTCGATCACGTTATTTTCGACACAGCGCCGACCGGCCACACGCTACGACTGCTGACGCTGCCTTCCGCGTGGGACGCGTTCATCGCTTCCTCCACCGGTGGCGCATCTTGCCTGGGGCCGCTTGCGGGTTTGGAAAAGCAAAAGGCGCTGTATGCGGCCACGGTAAAGCGCCTCGCCGATCCACAGGAAACGGCGGTCATTCTCGTCGCGCGCCCCGAAATGTCGGCGTTGAGGGAAGCAGAGCGGACCCGGACGGAACTCGCCGAACTCGGCGTGCGCAACATCCGCCTGGCCATCAACGGGCTATTCAAGGCGAACCAACCCGGCGACACCATCGCGGATGCCATGACGCGCCGGGCGGCCGAGGCGCTGGCAGCGATGCCAAAGGCTCTTTCGGATCTGCCGGTGACGAGCACGCCGTTCCTGCCGCGCGGAACCGTGGGACTCGATGCGCTGCGCATCATGGCCCACCCGGAAAATGCAGCAACGCCCAAGCCGGCGCCCATGCCGACACCGGTCTTGCCGCCCGGATTGCGCGGGCTGCTCGACGGCATTGCCGGGAGCCGCCGCGGGGTCATCATGACGATGGGCAAAGGCGGCGTCGGCAAGACCACGATCGCGGCCGCCATCGCCGTGGCCCTGGCGGAACTCGGCCATAAGGTCATTCTTTCGACCACCGACCCGGCCGCGCATGTCGGCGCAACCGTCGAGGACGGCATACCGAATCTGCGGGTGACGCGCATCGATCCCGCCTTTGAGGTCCGGCAATACACCGAGGAAGTGCTGCGCAAGGCGGGCAGCCAACTCGATGCGGCGGGACGCGCCATGCTCGAAGAGGATCTGCGCTCGCCCTGCACGGAGGAAATCGCCGTCTTTCGCGCCTTTGCCAGAACCGTGGATGAGGGCAAGGATGGCTTCGTCGTCCTCGATACCGCGCCGACCGGGCACACGATTCTGCTGCTCGACGCGGCCGAGGCTTATCACCGCGAAGTCATGCGCACGCAGGGCGACATGCCCGAATCGGTACGTCAACTGCTGCCGCGGCTGCGCGACCCGGACTATACGCACATGCTCATCGTGACGCTGCCCGAAGCAACGCCCGTGCATGAGGCCGAGCGCTTGCAGGCCGATCTCCGCCGAGCGGGCATGACGCCATACGCCTGGATCATCAACCAATCGCTGCTCGCCAGCGGCACCACCGATCCGCTGCTCGGCGAACGCGGAAGCTGCGAACTGCCGTTCATCCGCCATGTGGCCGGCACGTCCGCGGTTCGCTGTGCGCTGATTCCCTGGTTGCCGAACTCACCCGTCGGCCGGGCGGGACTGGCTGGTTTCGTTGCTGTGTAACTCCATTTCCAAATCAACCGATGACTTTGTCGGCTTCGCTTGCCGGTCAACCGTACTGTCTCTCGCTTCGCCTTCGCGTCCTCGGCTGATTTATTGAACCGGCCATTAAGATTTGAAAATTCCTGCTGCGTCATGCTGCGCGTAGTCGCAGCATCCATGCGGCTTTTGGATTCCGCGACTACGCGCGGAAT
>WQUQ01000198.1 GCA_009782025.1 Desulfobulbus sp.
CGGCAGAGTAGAATCGACCGATCATGAAATACCGCGACTTGCGCGACTTTCTGTCGCAACTGGAAAAACTCGGCGAACTGAAGCGCATCGGCGCGGCGGTCGATACGCATCTCGAAATGACCGAAATCGGCGACCGCGTGCTGCGCGCCGGCGGCCCGGCGCTGCTTTTCGAGCAGACGACGACGGGCGGGCGCCGGCACGACATGCCGGTGCTGACCAATCTGTTCGGCACGCCGCGCCGCGTCGCCCTGGGCATGGGCGAGGAATCGGTAGGGGCGCTGCGCGAGGTCGGCAAGCTGTTGGCTTATCTGAAAGAACCAGAGCCGCCCAAGGGCTTGAAGGATGCCTGGGACAAGCTGCCGGTGTTGAAGCAGGTGCTCAACATGGCGCCGAAGAAGGTGTCTTCCGCACCCTGCCAGGAGATCGTCCGGGAGGGCGTCGATGTCGATCTCTCGCGCTTGCCGATCCAGCACTGCTGGCCGGGCGACATCGCGCCGCTGATTACCTGGGGGCTGGTGGTGACCAAGGGGCCGCACAAGGCGCGGCAGAACCTCGGCATCTACCGCCAGCAGGTGCTCGGGCCGAACAAGGTCATCATGCGCTGGCTGCCCCATCGCGGCGGCGCGCTGGATTTCCGCGATTTTCAGTTGGTCAGTCCGGGCCAGCCCTTTCCCGTCGCCGTCGCGCTCGGCTGCGATCCGGCGACCATCCTCGCGGCGGTGACGCCGATACCCGATACGCTCTCCGAATACCAGTTCGCCGGCCTGTTGCGCGGCGGCAAGAGCGAGTTGACCCAATGCCTCGGCTCGACGCTGCAAGTGCCGGCGAGCGCGGAAATCGTGCTCGAAGGCGTCATCCACCCCGGCGAGACGGCGCTCGAAGGCCCCTATGGCGACCACACCGGCTACTACAACGAGCAGGCCGAGTTCCCGGTTTTCACCATCGAGCGCATCACGATGCGCCAGAACCCGATCTACCACAGCACCTACACCGGCAAACCGCCCGACGAACCGGCGGTGCTGGGCGTGGCGCTCAACGAGGTCTTCGTGCCGCTCTTGCAAAAGCAATACCCCGAGATCGTCGATTTCTACCTGCCGCCGGAGGGTTGCTCCTACCGCATGGCCATCGTGTCGATCAGGAAGCAGTACCCGGGCCATGCCAAGCGGATCATGTTCGGCATCTGGAGCTTCCTGCGCCAGTTCATGTACACCAAGACCATCATCGTCGTCGACGACGACATCGACATCCGCGACTGGAAGGAAGTGATCTGGGCCATGACCACGCGCATGGACGCGACGCGCGACACGACGCTGGTCGACAACACGCCGATCGATTACCTCGACTTCGCCTCGCCGGTCGCCGGCCTTGGCTCCAAGATGGGGCTGGACGCCACCAACAAGTGGCCGGGCGAAACAGCGCGCGAATGGGGCCGGCCGATTGTCATGGACAGCGCGGTGAAGACGCGCGTCGATGCGCTGTGGGGGGAATTAGGACTGTAGACATGGTAATGCCCACTTGGCATGCCATACTAGGTGCCGTTTTCACGGTAAAGGGAAGGTGGGGTAACATGAACGATCAGGTACCCGCAGTCGATTTTCATAGCGTGCATCCCTCGTTGGTGCGTCTGGTGCGCATCATCTACGGTCTGTATGCGCTGGCAGCGCTCATCACTATGATGATGGCAATAGCTTTTTTCCTGCCAGCAATGCTCGTATTCTTCGGTCCCGTTTCCGGTCTGCCGCCACTGATCGCCGTCATTCTCGGCTACCTGAAGCGAGGTGAGGCCAAGGGTAGCTGGCTGGAAAGTCATTTTCGCTGGCAGATCCGTACTTTTTGGTTCTCGCTGCCATGGCTGCTGGTGGTCTATCCCATGCTGATGCTCACCATGAACCGCACCTGCATCATGTTAGCCTTTCTCTTGATCCCCTTGATTGGGCTGTGGGTCGGCTACCGCGTGGCGCGCGGCTGGATCGCGCTGGCCGGCGTGCGGCCGGTCGGTTCCTGACGCCTGCGGCGCAGCGCCGTAGGCTGGGATGGAGTGATTCTATTTCTATTTCAAACGGTAATTATTGATATGCCGGGCGGCACCAGATCGTCATTCCGCGCGTAGTCGCGGAATCCATGCAGCGAGTGGATTCTGCGACTACGCTTCGCTCCGCACAGAATGACGATTCTCGGCGGTTTGTTGTCGCTACGAACGAGAAATGGAATGAAACGTAATCCCAGCCTGGGTCAGCACAAATGCTGGGATTTCATCCCAGCCTACGAGATTACAAAACTGCTCCGCGCCAGCGTTGCAGCGTCGCCAGCGACAGGGCGTAGCTGTGGTACATCTGCGCTTTGTCGTAGCGATGTTCGCGGCCGACCGGGCAGGCGTTGCGGGCGAGGCACTGGTGGGCGCAAGGCGAGCCAGGGCGTAAACGTTCGTCGATGCAACGGTCGACGTTGAAGGAGTCGCCCGCCGCGCCGGCCGGGCAGACGGCGACGCAAGGCCGGTCGCGGCAGTCGGAACAGGGGTTGGGCCGCTCGACGACCGGCGTCGGCGGAAAATCGGCGGTGCAGAGGATGACGGCGCGGTAGGCGAACCAACTGCCCCATTCGGCGTCGATGCCGACCATGAACGGCGAGGCATGATGCCAGCCGGCCAGCTTGCCGAGCGCTTGCAGGTCGACCGCCGCAGCGCCCGGATAGAGCAGACGGTAACGCTGGCCGGGCAGATGCTCGGCAAAAAGGCGGGCAATGGTCTGCCGGCAATAATCGTCGATGGGATGCGGGCCGCCGCTGCCGGCCGCTTGCACGCCATCCCACAAGCGGCGGCCGGCATGGCCGAGGAGGATCAGGCAGCGCTCATCCGGCTGCGGCTGCAAGCGGGTGCGCAGAGCGTCCGGCAAATCGGCAAGGGCGAAGAGATGCTGGCGGTTGAGGCCGGCCGCCGCCAAGGCGTCGCCGGGAAAAACGGCCTCGCTCATGGCTGGCCTGGCCCGGTGGCCGCCCAGGTCAGCAGCGCGTCGATGGCCGGCCCGCCGGCGCTGGCGCGCGGATCGTTGATGAGCATGGTGACGGCGATCATGCGGCCGCTGGCATCGAACACGTAGCCGGCGGCGGTCTTGACGCCATCGAGCGTGCCCGTCTTGATGTGGGCGCGACCGGCCGGGGCGCTGCCGTTGAGGCGCTTTTTCATGGTGCCGTCGAGGCCGGCCAGCGGCAGGCTGGAAACGAATTCCGGCATCAGCGGATGACGCCAGGCATCGAGCAGCAGCCGGTTGAGGCTGGCGGCGCTGATGCGCTCGCGGCGCGACAGGCCGGAGCCGTTATCCACCACCAGTTCGGGAAAAGCCAGTCGCCGCTGGGCCAGCCAGTCGTTCAGGCGCTGCCGGGCGCGCTCGGCGGTGGCCGGCGGGCCGTCGCCTTCCGGCTCGCTGCCGAGGCTGAGAAACACCTGGCGAGCCATGACGTTGTTACTGAATTTGTTGATGTCGCGGATGATTTCGGCCAGCGGCGCCGATTCGTGGCGGGCCAGCAAGGTCGCCGCCGGCGGCAGACGGCCGCTGCGCACGCCGCCGTGCAGCGCGCCGCCCAGTTCGCGCCACAACGCGCGGAGCAGACCGCCAGCCTGCTCGATCGGCGGCAACGCCGCCAGATTGAGCGGACGTTCGCCGCACAGCGCGGCGTAGCTGCCGGCGATTTCCAGGCGTTGGCCGTCGCGTTCGGCTAGCAGGCGCGGGGTGATGAGGTCTTTCCAGTCGCTGGGGCAGGGGCCGGCCGTCAGGCGCAGGCGGTTGTCGAGGCGCAGGCCGTCGCTCGGCGTTTCCTGGATGATCCGAACCTGGCCGTCGACCGGCTGCAAGGTAAAGCGCAGGGCCTGGAAATTGATGAGCAGCGCGTTCGGGCCGACGTTATAAGGGCGCATCGGCTTGCTGTCGAAGGCCGCCGGATCGAAGTCGACCGGCGCGAAGGCGCTGGCGTCGAGCACGATGTCGCCGTCGATGCGCTCGATGCCGCGCCCGCGCAACTGGCGCAGCAGCGCCGACAAATCTTCGATGGCAAAACGCGGATCGCCGCTGCCCTTGAGGTAGAGATTGCCAGCCAGCGCGCCATTGACCGGCGGCGCGTCGCTCCAGGCGGTCGTCGGCCAGACGTAGGCCGGGCCGAGCAGGTCGAGAGCGGCGTAGGTGGTCAAGAGCTTCATCACCGAGGCCGGATTCATCGCCAGCGCGGCGTTGTGCGCCATCAGCGGCGTCGGCGCATCGACCGGCTGCACGACAACGGCAACGCTGGCCGGCGGAATCTGCGCCGCCGCCAGCGCCTGCACGACCGACGCCGGCAATTCAGCGCGAGCCGCCAGCGCGACGACCAGGCCGAGGGCGAGACAGAGAAGTCGTGTCATGTGGGTCACCGTGAAACCGCGCATTGTAGCGCCGGAGTTCCCGCAACGCGGATGCTCC